>NZ_JBIAIQ010000002.1:142237-246477 GCF_042871525.1 Streptomyces sp. NPDC005784 | reverse complement strand
GCCGGACGTCCGGTTCGGCCACTGGGTCGCAGGCCGCCCGGACACCGGGCCGCCATGCCGCCGGTCTCCGGGCCGGCGCGCGGTCCGACCCGCGGCCTCCGCCCTGGGCCGGACGTCCGGTTCGGCCTCCGGGCCGCAGGGACGCACGGTCCCGGGGCCGCCTGCCCGCCTGGCCACTCGGCCACCAGCCCACCAGCCCACCTGGCCGCCTGGCCAGTGGGACATCGGGCCGTCGGACGGTCCGGTCAGTAGATCGTCCCGGTCTGCTCATCCTCGCCCGCGCCGTGCGGGGGCCCGGGCACTCCGCTGAGCGCTTGGGGGAACCGGCTTTCTCTCGCCGCGGTCCGTCTCGGGGTGGTGGGAGTTCAGGAGGCGAGGCGCTGGAGGCGGGCGGTGGCCTCGGTGAGAACGTCGTCCTTCTTGCAGAACGCGAAGCGGACGAAGGGCGCGCCCGCCTCGCGGTGGTCGTAGAAGACCGCGTTCGGGATGGCCACGACCCCGGCGCGCTCGGGCAGGGCGCGGCAGAAGGCGAAGCCGTCCGTCTCGCCGAGCGGGCGGATGTCGGTGGTGATGAAGTACGTGCCCTGCGGCCGGAAGACCGTGAAGCCCGCCTCGGTGAGTCCCGTCGCCAGCAGGTCCCGCTTGCGCAGCATGTCCGCGCGGAAGGTCTCGAAGTACGCGTCCGGCAGCGTGAGCGCCTCGGCGACGGCGTACTGGAACGGCCCCGACGCCACGTACGTCAGGAACTGCTTGGCCGACCGTACGGCGCTGACCAGGGCCGGCGGCGCGGTCACCCAGGCCACTCCATGTTCGTGCACCTATTCGCGGGCGGCGCGGGTCAGGTTGCGAGGAGGGCGGTCAGGACGACGGCGGGGTCGGCGTCGGGTGGTCCGGCCGGCCACCAGGTGCCTTGGTCCTTGGTGTACGGGTACCACAGCCAGTCGCGGCCCAGGCGGAGTTGAGCGTCGCGGCCTTCGACGGTCCACCGGTTGCGCCAGGCGCGGAGCCGAGGTGGTGTGCCGTCGGACCAGTCCGCGCGCAGCGCCTCGCGGGCGCGCTCCAGGCGGGGAGCGGGTGGGTTCCAGGGGCTTTCCAGTACGTCCAGGGAAGCTGCGCCGCCGTGCCGCCACGCCCGGGTGGCGGCCGCGAGTTCGCCGGGGGTGCGGCCGCAGTTCGCGGCGATCCTGGCGAACACGTCCATGGAGGGGTGAGTGGCGGTGAGGCGCGCGGCGTCCTGCCATTCGGTGAGCGGGGCAGGTGGCGCGGAGTCGGCGTGCCGTGCGCCGAGAGCCTGGGCGAGGAGGTGGTGGGCACGCGTCGCGGTGTCGACGGCGAGCAGTTCCAGAGCCGCCGGGTCCAGGCCGGGCTCCGGGACGGCCGAGTCCACCAGCGCGGGGCCGCGGCCGGGCCGATCGGGGAGTGTCGGCAGGCCGGGCAGGGGCGGTAGCGCGGTGCGGGAAACGAAGGCGGGCCCGGCCGGATCACCGGGCCGGGCCGGGCCCGCGCCTGCGGTCGTCGCGGACACGGCGGCTTCGGCGGAGGCGCGGGCGGTGTTGCGGCGGCCGAGCTCGTCCATCAGCTCCCGCTCGCCGCGACCCCGCAGGAGCAGCAGCACGAAGGGGTCGCGGTCCAGGAGGCGGGCGACCTGGTAGCAGAGGGCGGCGGCGTGTTTGCACGGGTAGCCCCAGTCGGGGCAGCTGCACTCGGGGTCGAGGTCCCGGGGACCGGGCAACAACGGGACGCCGGCGGCTGCGGCGTCGTCGGCGAGCCCGGCGGGCATCTCGCCGTCCAGCAGCGCGGCGATGTTGGCGGCCCGCTCGGCGATCATGTCGAGCAGCTGGTCCCACTGCCGGTCCGTCAGCTGCTCGACCGTGACCTTGGAGCGGTACGGGGTGCGGCGGCTGCCGTGCACCGGGGCGCCGACCGAGCCGGGGGCGACGGTGACCGGCCCGACCGCGCCGCCGCGCGCGTACGTCCGGCCGCGCGAGAGGCGCCCGGAATCCAGGGAGGACTCCTCCAGGGAACGCAGCCATGCGCGGCCCCACCAGGACTCGGCGAAGGGTGCGCGGCTGCCCTTGGTCGGCGGAAGTGCCTCGAAGGTACGGGCGGCAGCCTTGCCAGGCCGGCTACTCCTGGTCATCGGCCCGTCCTTCGGAGTGTGACCAGCTCGGCCAGTTCGCTGTCGCTCAGTTCGCTGAAGGCGGCCTCGCCCGAGCCGAGCACCGAGTCGGCCAGTTCCCGCTTCTGGCGGAGCATCTCGGCGACCCGGTCCTCCACGGTGCCCTCGGCGATCAGCTTGTGCACCTGGACCGGCTGGGTCTGTCCGATCCGGTAGGCGCGGTCGGTGGCCTGGTCCTCCACGGCCGGGTTCCACCAGCGGTCGTAGTGGATGACGTGTCCGGCCCGGGTCAGGTTGAGACCGGTGCCGGCGGCCTTGAGGGACAGCAGGAACACCTTCTTCGCACCGCTCTGGAAGACGTCGACCATCTCCTCGCGGCGTTTGACCGTCGTGCCTCCGTGCAGGAACAGGGTGTCCACGCCGCGGTCGGCCAGGTGGCGCTCGATCAGCGCGCCCATGGCCACGTACTGGGTGAAGACCAGGGCCGACCCGTCCTCGGCCAGGACGGTGTCCAGGAGTTCGTCCAGGAGTTCCAGTTTCCCCGAGCGGCCCGGGAGCTTGGCACCCGCGGGTTCCTTCAGGAACTGCGCGGGGTGGTTGCAGACCTGCTTCAGACCGGTGAGCAGCTTCATCACCAGGCCGCGCCGCGCCATGCCCTGCCTCTCCTCGATCTCGGCCATGAGCTCGCGTACCAGAGCCTCGTACAGCGAGACCTGTTCCTTCGTCAGGGACACCGGCTGGTCGGTCTCGGTCTTGGGCGGCAGTTCGGGCGCGATGCCGGGGTCGGACTTGCGCCGGCGCAGCAGGAAGGGTCGGACCAGCGCGGCCAGCCGCCGGGCGGCCTGTTCGTCGCGGTCGCCCTCGACGGCCGTTGCGTAGCGGTCGCGGAAGGAGGTGAGCGTGCCGAGCAGGCCGGGGGTGGTCCAGTCGAGCAGTGACCACAGTTCGGACAGGTTGTTCTCGACCGGGGTGCCGGTCAGCGCGACCCGCCCCCGCGAGGGGATCCGGCGCAGGGCCTGGGCGGTGAGCGCGTGCGGGTTCTTGACGTGCTGGGCCTCGTCGGCGACGAGCAGTCCCCAGGGCTGCCCGGAGAGGCGCTCGGCGTCGCGGCGCATGGTCCCGTAGGTGGTCAGGACGAAGCCGCCGTCCGCTCCGCCGTCGAGGCCGGACAGGTCGCGGCCGGGGCCGTGGAAGCGGCGCACCGGGGCGGTCGGTGCGAAGCGCTGGATCTCGCGCTCCCAGTTGCCGAGCAGCGAGGCGGGGCAGACCACCAGGGTGGGGCCGGCGGTGGGTTCCCGTTCCTGGCGACGCAGGTGGAGAGCGATCAGGGTGACGGTCTTGCCCAGACCCATGTCGTCGGCGAGGCAGCCGCCCAGGCCGAGTGAGGTCATTCGGTGCAGCCAGTTCAGGCCGCGCAGCTGGTAGTCGCGCAGGGTCGCGGCAAGGGCCTTGGGCGGCCCCTGGGGCTCACGCCCGGCGCGGGCCTCGGGGTCGGCGATCCGGGAGCGCAGCTCCTCCAGTGCGCCGTTCGCGGTGACCGCCACCTGTTCGCCGTCCACCTCGACGCTGCCGGTCAGCGCGGCGCCGAGAGCGTCGATCGCGGTCAGCGAGGCCGGGGCCGTCCTGGGCTGCGCGGCCCGTCGCAGTCGGCGGACCAGCTCCGGGTCCACGACCACCCACTGGTCGCGCAACCGTACGATCGGCCGGTGCGCCTGGACCAGTCGTTCCAGCTCCTCCTCGGTGAGTTCCCGGTCCCCGAGGGCGACCCGCCAGCGGAAGTCCAGCATCGCGCCGGAGGACAGGAAGGACTCGGCGGAGGACTGGGTCCCCTTGCGGCGTGCGGGTTCAAGGACTCCGGCGGCGGTCAGTTCGCGGACCAGCTCCTTGGGCCAGTGCACGGCGACCCCGGCCGCGGCAAGGCTCTCGGCCGCGTCGCCCAGCAGCGCCTGGGCCTCCTCGTCGGACAGCTCCAGACCGGCCGGGGCGGCGGAGTCCAGCATCCGTGCGGCCGGGGGCCAGGCGCGGGCGGCCCGGCGCAGCGTCAGCAGCGTGTCCACCTTGGCCCGGGGGCCGAACAGTTCGGGTGCGGTGGCGTGGCCGGACCACAGGTCCGCGGCGTCGGCGAGCACCGTGGGATCGGCGAGGCTGCGCAGTTGGACCACGGCCCGGAAGGAGTCCGCGCGGCCCAGTTCCAGCCGCAGCGACACCGCCAGACCCGCGTCGCGGCCGGCGGCGACCTCCGCCGCCCACCCACGCTGCTCGGGCACCGACTGCGGAGCCCGGACCGCGAACGCCGGTCCGCCGGTCACCTGGCGGGCGGCGGGAGAGCGGGCGAGAGAATCGGCCACGGCGTCCAGGAAGGCCCGCAGCAGTGGCTCGGCCGGCGGAAGCGTGAGGGGGGAGACTCCGGGAACCGCGACCGAGCGGGCCTGGGGAGGCATGGCGAGGGCCAGGGAAACCAGCCGCTCGCGGTCCTCGGTGTCCAACGGACCGACCCGCCACGCGTCGAACCCTTCCGGCGACACCCCGGGCAGCAGCCGGCCACGGGCGAGCAGACGCAGCCCCAGCAGGCCCGCGGTGCCCCAGAACGCGGTACCGGACGACGCCCGCCCGCTGCCATCCGCACCGAGTGCCCGGCAGCGGGTCAGCAACGGCAGCGCCTGCTCCACGGGCAGCAGTACGGCGACCACCCGCGCCCGGCGCACGGATGAACCGTGCGGGCGGACCACGGTGAGTTCCTCGGGTTCCACCCCGAGGTCCGGCGGCTCACCCCCGGGCGTCCAGAACGCCATCCGTCCCATCCGGGGCGGATCGGCGGGAAGGAACACCGCCTCGCCCAAGGCGAGCTCCGGCAACGAAGCGAACATCCATTCCCGGTCAGGAGCTGCCGATTCGGACTCCGCCGACGGGTAGACCTTCGCCACTACGCCCACTCCTGGCACCGGTTTCTGCAACAGTTCGGGAGGGTGCTGGTTGCCCGCGGACCCTCGGCGGGTCAAGGCTATCCGCGCAGACGGCCAGTGCGTGCCAGAGAGTGCTTCACTCACTCGGAGCAGCGCGGGAAGACGTCACCGCCACCCACCACGGACGGCTGCGACACATGTGCGGTCGCAGCCGCCTTACGTGCCGCAGTAGTTGTGCTCGATCCGGTTGGGTCCGGTCAGTTCTCGTAGTGGTAGCGGCACTGAGCGATCAGGACGCTGTCCTCGGTCGCCTTGTAGATCAGTCGCTGCTCGTCGTTGATGCGGCGCGACCAGTAGCCCTGGAATCCGTGCTTGAGCGGTTCCGGTTTACCGATCCCCTCGTTGCCCTTCCGGGCGATGTCCGCGATGAGCGTGTTGATGCGCTTCAGGATCTTCCGGTCCTGCAGCTGCCACCACAGGTAGTCCTCCCAGGCGCGGGAGGAGAAGGTGATCTTCATTCGCGGCCCTTATTCGTCGGTCGCCAGCTCGCGTACGGTGCCGCCGCCGTTTTCCAGCTCGTCGATGGAGGCGAGCAGGCGCCGGGCGTTCGCGGGACTCCGCAGCAGGTACGCCGTCTCCTTGAGGGACTCGTAGTCCTCAAGGGAGACGATGACGACCGGTTCGTGTCCGGCCCGGGTGATGACGACCTCTTCGCGGTCGTCGGTGACGGAGTTGAGTACCTCGGCGTACCGCGCGCGCGACTCGGAATACGTCATGGTCTTCACGATCGAACCTCCCTCGACGTACAAGAAATTGTACGTCGATCCCTGTGGTGCGGCAAGCACGGCAATCGCGGCCGGGACGGGGCGGCCTCCACTGCGACAGCTCCGGGCGGGTGATGTGCGGCAGGCGGCGAGGAAATGCGACGACCGGCCCTGTGGCGGCGGTCAGTGCGCGAACGCCTTGCGGAGCCGTTCCGCCGCGTCTGCCAGTACCTCGACGCGCTTGCAGAACGCGAACCGGACGTATGGTGCGCCGGCCTCTTTGTGGTCGTAGAAGACCGCGTTGGGGATCGCGACGACGCCCGCGCGCTCCGGGAGGGAGCGGCAGAAGGCGGCGCCGTCGCTCTCGCCGAGTGGGCGGATGTCGGTGGTGACGAAGTACGTGCCGGCCGGCCGGAAGGCCCCGAATCCCGCGTCGGCGAGGCCCGCGCTCAGCAGGTTCCGCTTGGCCAGCATGTCCTCACGGAAGGCTGTGAAGTAGGCGTCGGGCAGCCGCAGGGCCTCGGCGACGGCGTACTGGAAGGGGCCGGAGGCGACATAGGTCAGGAACTGCTTCGCGGAGCGGACGGCGGTGACGAGTTGTGCGGTACCCGTCACCCAGGCCACGCCGTGTTCATACACCCATTTGTTTCCTGGCTCCGCGTCGAGCCAGGTCGGTGCCCCCGTGAAATCGTTGCCGGCGCAGCAGCAGGGTCGGATGGGGCGGGTCCCGTCGCAGAAGTAGGGCTTTCAGCTGCTACCCACCTCGCGCGATAGAAATCAGAGCGCAATCAGAGTACAGTCTGAGTATGAGCATCGCGCCCTTGGCATTCGAATCGGAGTCTGTCTCGTTCACCGATCTGTCGCGGAACCCGAAGGCTGTCGCTGCCAGGGCCGCCGCCCTGGGATGCCTGCGTGTCACGCACCGAGACGCGCCCGACATGGTGTTGACCACGGCCATATACGCAGAGCGCGCCGAGGAAAACCTGACCACGGCGTCCCGGCTGTTCCTTGCACTGTTGAAGCAGGATGACGGTGCCAAGTCGCTTTTGCTCGCGCTGCCCGAGGTGTTCCCGTGGGTGCGCCACCTGGACGCTGAGGAAGTCCGGGAATTCACTGTCGAGCTTCTGGAGGCGCTGTCCGACGCCGCTGAGCTGGGCGCCAGGGAGGCTGTGCACCGGGCGATCGTCTCGTGGCGGGCAACCGCCCGCATCAACGCCGACCCTGACCAGCTCAGGGAAGCGCTCCGTCCGCTTGGTGGCGTCGACCTCGGCCCGGTCGAGGTGCACGAATGAGCCCGAAGAAAGGCGATCGGGTCAGCGTCCCTCCGCTGAGCGGCTGGAACGTCATCCACGGGACGACGGAGGCCGCGACCGGTTGGGAGGAGCTGTGCCGGGTGGCGTTGCCGAACGCGCATCGTTGCCTGGAAGCCCTTCGCGCAGACCCGCTATCGCGGGCCAACTGGAACCGCCAGCACCAGCTCCGGGGCAGACACGCCACCAGGGAATGGAAGGGCTCTGAGCTGGAGCAGTGGGAGTACGAAATCACCAGCGGCGGCAGGGTTCGCTACCTGGTCAGCCCGGACACCTCGACTGTGATCCTTGTGTACGCCTCCCCGCGACACCCGAAGGACACCGAATAGCCTCCGGCGCCTCGCCGTGCAGAAGGCAAAGCGAACCGGAGCGCGGGTCGTGATGGGCTCTTGCGGTGCAGCTGGCGGGCCGACCGGAGCCGGAGGATGGCCGTGCCAAGGACGACCGGCCCCATGGAGCGGGGGTCAGTGCGCGAATGCCTTGCGGAGCCGTTCTGCCGCGTCCATCAGCACCTCGGTGCGTTTGCAGAACGCGAACCGGACGTAGGGGGCGCCCGCCTCTTTGTGGTCGTAGAAGACCGCGTTGGGGATGGCGACGACGCCCGCGCGCTCCGGGAGGGAGCGGCAGAAGGCGACGCCGTCGCTCTCGCCGAGTGGGCGGATGTCGGTGGTGACGAAGTACGTGCCGGCCGGCCGGAAGACCCCGAATCCCGCGTCGGCGAGGCCCGCGCTCAGCAGGTTCCGCTTGGCCAGCATGTCCTCACGGAAGGCTGTGAAGTAGGCGTCGGGCAGCCGCAGGGCCTCGGCGACGGCGTACTGGAAGGGGCCGGAGGCGACATAGGTCAGGAACTGCTTCGCGGAGCGGACGGCGGTGACGAGTTGTGCGGTACCCGTCACCCAGCCCACCTTCCAGCCGGTGAACGAGAACGTCTTGCCCGCGCTGCCGATGGTGACCGTCCGCTCGCGCATCCCCGGCAGGCCGGCCAGTGGTACGTGCTCGGCGTCGTCGAAGACGAGGTGTTCGTAGACCTCGTCCGTCACCACGAGCAGATCCCGCTCGACGGCGATCCGCGCGATCGCCGTCAGCTCCGCGCGGGTGAGGACGGTACCGGTCGGATTGTGCGGGGTGTTGATCAGCAGCAGCCGGGTCCGCTCGGTGACCGCGTCGCGCAGTTCGTCGAGGTCGAGCCGGAAGCGCCGGTGGGCGACCCCGTCGTGGGTGCCCTCTTCGGGGCGCAGCGTCACGGGCACGCGTGTCCCGCCCGCCATGGCGATGGAGGCCGCGTACGAGTCGTAGTACGGCTCCAGGGCGATCACCTCGTCGCCGGGCTCCAGGAGCGCGAGCAGGGCGGCGGCGATGGCCTCGGTGGCGCCCGCCGTCACCAGGACCTCGATGTCGGGGTCGTACGACAGTCCGTAGTGGCGTTTTTGATGCGCGGCGATCGCGGTGCGCAGCTCGGGGACGCCCGGACCCGGCGGGTACTGGTTGCCGCGCCCGTCCCGCAGCGCGCGGACGGCCGCCTCCCGGATCTCCTCGGGGCCGTCCGTGTCCGGGAAGCCCTGTCCGAGGTTGATCGAGCCGGTGCTCATCGCGAGGGCGGACATCTCGGCGAAGATCGTCGTCCCGAACTCGGCGAGCCGGCGGTTCAGAAAGGGGCGCGCGCTGGAGGTCATGCCGGTCATCCTGCTCCGAAGCCCGGGAGTTCCTCAACCGACGTCCACGGACGGACGCTCCTCGTTTTTCGATGCTCAGGAGTTCCTCAACTCTGCTTTGGGCCGCGGAGCGTGAGGGCATCCCCCAGTCACGCAGGACCGGAATCGAGAAGCACGGCCCACGGGGGGCTGCTTCCGGGGGAACGGAAGGAGGGTGACGCCATGGTCATCGGCATCATCCTGGCGGTCGTTGTGCTCGTTGTCGTCATGAGGGCCGTCGTCGGGGCCAGGAAGGGATGGCGCCGCTCCAGGAACAGCGGTGGCGGTGCCGGAAGCTGGTGGGTCGGCGGGGCGGGCGGCGCCTCCTCGTGCGGTTCGTCCGGCGACTCGTCGGGCGGGCACCACGGGGGGCATGGGGGTCACTCCTGCGGGGGTCACTCGTCGTGCGGAGGCTCGTCCTGCGGAGGCGGGTCCTCCTGCGGCGGGGGCGGATGCGGCGGAGGCAGCTGACACGGGGCAGCTGAGCTCCCTGCGGAAACGCATCCGGCGCACGGACGTGCCCGTCGGCCGACGACTGCCGACGGGCACGTCCGTGCGCCGGGCGCACGCCATTGTTGAACAGTTGAGCTGTGGAGCCCTCGGGGGGATGGAAACCCCACGAAGTTGGGTAAAAACGCTGTGGCGGCACCACAGTTCATGATTCCCTCTAAACCACCAAAGCAGCCCTGGTAAATCACCAAGCAGCCCTGGGCCGACAGGCCTCGGAAGTCCATCGGATGGTCCTATCGGACGCGTCCTTCGGATGCCCTTCCGGCCGGGCTGACCGGGCCGTTCCCCCGGTGTTGACCGGGTGCGCCGGAACCCCACCTCACCTTTGCGTGCTAGCGGAGCCGATCCATGCTCACGACCCTGAAAACCTCGTACACCGACACGCGCGCGGCCGATCTCGCCTGGACCCTGGGCCGCGAACCGCTGCCGGCCCTCGCCACCCTCGACCTCGAACTTGCCGGGGCGAAACTCCAGTTGAGGCTGCTCGGCGCATCCCACCAGGTACTCCTGGAGGAGGAGCGGGGCAGCTGTTCGGAGACCGTCGCGTGCATCGCCGGCAGCAGCACACCCCTGCCGCTCGGCGTCGCGAAGCGGTTCGACGACTGGGAGTACGAGTTCGCGGCCCGCGTCGAGATCCTGTCCCCCGGCTCCTTCGCCGGCCGCGCCCAGGAGTTGCTGGCCCTGGTCTCCGACCACCCCCAGGGTCTCGCCGGCGTCTTCCCCGGCAGCCCGCACGCGTTCACCGCGATGCTCGCCCAGCGCCACGAGGGCCAGGTCCATTGGCGTACGTGGCACGCGTACCCGCAGGACGGCCAGTTGGTCGCGACGCGTACGCGGGTCGGCGTACGGACGGACGCCTTCAGCCCGTCCGGCGTCTGAAGTCCTTCACGTCCCCCTTCTCCCTCCCCCTTCTCCCTTCCCCCTTCTCGTGTCCCGTGTCCGACGTCGTGAGGGAGGCGTACGTGCGGCGGGGCGCGGTAGTTGCGGACGCGGGGTTCGCGCGCTGTGTGCCGGGAAGATGCCCAGGTCAACTCTGTGCACCAGGAAGAGCAATAGTTTCCACACGTGTGGGTGACGAGACGTAGTGGTGGCGTGACGTAGCGTTCACGACGTGATCGAACCGCACGCGCCAGCTCCCCCCGGCGTGCCGCGGCCCTGGGGCGTCCAGGGCCAGGCGCGGCTGCCCGTCCGTCCGGGCATCGGCCGGTTCCTCGTCCTGGCGGGAGTGTTCGTCTGTGCGGCGTGCGGACTCGTGTACGAACTCGAACTCGTCGCCCTCGCCTCGTACTTGATCGGCGACTCGGTCACCCAGACATCCGTCGTGCTCTCCGTCATGGTCTTCGCCATGGGCGTCGGCTCCCTCGCCGCTAAGCGGCTGCGGCCGTGCGCCGCGGCCGGTTTCGGCGCCGTCGAGGCGGCGCTCGCCCTGGTCGGCGGATCCAGCGCGATGGCCCTGTACGCGGTGTTCGCCTGGACCGGCGCATGGGGCGGCCTGTGGGCCGACGGGCCCCGCTGTCTGCTGGTGGCCTTCTCGCTCACCATCGGCCTGCTCATCGGCGCCGAGGTCCCCCTCCTCATGGAGCTGATACAACGCATCCGCCGCCAGGACCCCGGCGGCGCGGTCGCGGACCTGTTCGCGGCGGACTACGTGGGCGCCCTCGTCGGAGGCCTCGCCTTCCCGTTCCTGCTGCTGCCCCTGCTCGGCCAACTGACGGGCGCGCTGCTGACCGGAGGGGTGAATGCGGTCGCCGGCGGAGCCCTCGTACTCGGCCTGTTCCGAAGGGACTTGACCCGACGCGCGCGCTGGACCCTGGTCGTCGCCAACCTCGTCGTCCTCGGCCTCCTCGCCTCGGCCGCGGTACTGGTCGGCGACTTCGAACGGGCCGCACGGCACGCGCTGTACGGGGCGGACGTGCGTGTCGCGCTCCGCACCGGTGTCCAGGAGGCCGTCCTCACCGGCGGCACCCGCGGCCGTCCGCTCCACCTCTTCCTCGACGGCCGTCTGCGGTTCAGCGGCCGCGACGAGCACCGCTACCACGAGGCGCTCGTCCACCCCGCGATGAACGGTCCGCACGCCCGCGTGCTCATCCTCGGCGGCGGTGACGGACTCGCCGCCCGCGAGGTGCTGCGCCACTCCGGGGTGCGCCTTATCGACATCGTCGAACCCGATGCGGACGTCGTCCGGCTGGCACGCCAGGACGCCGCGCTCTCCGCCCTCAACCACCATGTGTACGACGACCCGCGGGTGCACGAGGTGACGGCGGACGCCTTCAGCCGGCTGCGCGACGCCCGGCTGCGCGGCGCCCGGTCGACGTACGACGTCGTCATCTCGGACCTGCCCGATCCGGGCATGACCGCGAGCACCAAGCTGTACTCGCAGGAGTTCTACGGCCTCGCGCGCCGCGTGCTCGCCCCCGGCGGGCGCCTTGTGGTCCACGCGGGCCCGCTGGCCGACCGGCACCGGGCCTTCTGGACCGTCGACGCGACGATCCGCGCCGCCGGGCTGTTCACGAGGCCCTACCGTGTCGGCGGCCGGGACTCCGGCTTCGCGGCAGGTCGCGACCGCATCGCCGGCGGCTCCGCGGGTGCTGCGGGCGCTGTGGGCTCGGCGGGCGACTGGGGTTTCATCCTGGCTTCCCTTACACCCGCACCCCTGCGGTTGGACTCCTCCTGCCCGCGGCTGCGCACCCTCACCCAGGCGGCCCTGACGGCGGACGCACGCGCCGCCTCCCGAAGCCGCTTCCTCCGCCCCCTGCCGCCCTCCACGCTGGTGCATCCGCGGTACACCGATTGAGGCCCGGGCGCGGGAATCCCGGGATACGCGGGTGCGGTCCGGGTGGTGCTGGGTAGGCTCGGCTGACATGGAGCATGAGGTGTTCGTTCCGTTTCCGGCCGGGCGGCTGAGGGAGGCGCTGGCCGATCCCGTCCGGGTCGCCCGAGCGATCCCGGGTCTCCAGCAGGACGCGTCGGCCGTCTTCGAGAGCGCGGCGGACGCGGGCTCGCCGCCCGTCTCCGGGACCGAGCCGCCCGTCTCCGGGACGGGACAGGGCGCCGCGGAGATGTCCTCCCAGGCTCGGCGCGAGCGGGACGCGGGGGCCGCGCGCGTCGCCGGGCGCCTGAAGGTCCGCGTCGCCGGTCACACAATCACTTATCGCGGCGCGTTCCGTGTCACCGCCCAGGACGACGGCTCGTACGCCGTCGAGGGCGACGCCACGGAGGTACGCGGCGGAGGCGCCGTGAAACTGGCGCTGACCCTGCGGCTCCGCCCCGCCGACGGCGGTACCACCCTCGCGTTCGGCGGTACGGCCTCCGGCGACGGCCGCGTGGCCGAACTCCCGCACGACGCGGTGTCCTCGGCGGGACAGCGCCTGCTGACCCGCTTCGGAGAAACCCTGACAGCGGACCTCACGACAAGGGCCGACTCCGTGTCCGGAGCCGAGTCCGGACACGGAGCCGAGACCCAACCCGAGGCGGAACCCGAAGCGGCGTCCGAGGCCGAACCCGAGCATGCAACTGGAGCTGAGTCGGGGGTCGGAGCCGAAACCGCGACCGGGAGCGGGACCGGGAGCGGGACCGGGAGCGAAACCGCGACTGGGACCGGGACCGGGAGCGAATCCGGAACGGGAACCGAGGCCGAGGCCGAGGCCGAAGACGGAACGGGACCCGAAGCCGAAGCCGAACCCGAAGTCGGCGCCGGTGCTGATTCCGGTGCCGGAGCCGACGCGTCCTCTCTCTATGAGGCGGACGTGCCGCCCTCTTCGCCCGAACCGCTGGCCGAGGACGACGAGTTCGACCGCGAGGACTTCGGGGCGGAGGCCGGGGAGCCGGGGCGTGCGGACCCCATGGCCGAGGCGGCGCATGCGCGGCGGACGATGATCGGGCGCAGCGCGGAGGAAGTGGACCACGCTCCTCCGAGGGGCCGCTACGCCCCCGTCCCGCCCCCGGAGGCCACCGCCGCCCGCGACACCCTCCGCTGGGCGGCCCCGGCCGCGGCCCTGGCGCTGGCCTCGGCGATCGTCGTGACCCGGGCGCTGCGCAAGCGCCGTTGAGGGAGCGGTGAGGGCGGGAAACCACAGGGCCCTCCCGCCCCAGTAGGGTCGACCCCGTGAGTAACGAAGACATCACGCTGACCGCGGGTGACGCGGAGGTGACCGTGGCGCCGGGGAACGGCGGACGGGTGGGGAGTCTGCGGGTCGGCGGCGTCGAACTGCTGCGGCAGGGCGCGAAGTTCGGGTGCTTCCCGATGGTCCCGTGGTGCGGGCGGATCCGCGACGGCCGGTTCCTCGACGGCGCCGCCGTCCGCCAGATGCCGCTCAACTCCCCGCCGCACGCCATCCATGGCACCGCCCGCGACGGCGTCTGGACCACGGCCCGCGTCACCACGGACGAGGCCGTGATCACGTACGCCCTGGTGGACCCCTGGCCGCATCCCGCCCGCGTCACCCAGGCCTTCTCCCTCACCGAGGACGCCCTGACGATCACCATGGCCGTGGAGACGTACGGGGACTCGTTCCCGGCCCAGATCGGCTGGCACCCCTGGTTCAACAGGAACCTCGGGGACGGCGGCGAGGACGTCCTCGTCGACTTCCGGCCCGGCTGGCAGGAGGAGCGGGGCGACGACCATCTGCCCACCGGCCGCCGCGTCGACCCGAAGCCCGGCCCCTGGGACGACTGTTTCGGCATGCCGGACGGCGTCGACGTCACGCTCACCTGGCCGGGGCGGCTGGAGCTGAAGGTCGGCAGCCGTGAGCAGTGGGTCGTCGTGTACGACGAGCAGGAGGCGGCCGTGTGCGTGGAGCCGCAGACCGGTCCGCCGAACGGGCTCAACACCTACCCCCGCCTGGTCACACCCATCGAGCCCCTCGAAGCCACCACGACCTGGAGCTGGCGGCGGCTCTAAGCTGGCGTCCATGAGTGACGTACGCGGCGCGCTGCTGCAGCAGATCAAGGACAAGGCCGTGGTGCACGGCAAGGTGACCCTCTCCTCGGGTCTTGAGGCCGACTATTACGTGGACCTGCGCCGGATCACGCTGGACGGCGAGGCCGCCCCGCTCGTCGGACAGGTCCTCCTCGACCTCACCGCCGACCTGGACTTCGACGCGGTCGGCGGGCTGACCATGGGCGCCGACCCGGTCGCCGGGGCCATGCTGCACGCCGCCGCCGCGAGCGGGCGCAGGCTCGACGCCTTCGTCGTGCGCAAGGCCGCCAAGGCGCACGGCCTGCAGCGCCGGGTCGAGGGTCCCGAGATCAAGGGCCGGCGCGTTCTCGTGGTCGAGGACACCTCGACGACGGGCGGCTCCCCGCTGGAGGCCGTCCAGGCCGTCCGGGAGGCCGGAGCCGAGGTCGTCGGCGTCGCCACGATCGTCGACCGCGCGACCGGTGCCGCCGAGAAGATCGAGGCCGGCGCCGGTGTTCCGTACCTCTTCGCCTACTCCAAGGGCGAGTTGGGGCTCGACTGACGAAGCTCCCGCGGGGCCCCGCCGACGGCCGGGTCCCGCATGTCGGATGGGGGTCTGGAGCATCCGGCGATGTCTGGAAAGATGGGGCCGACGATGACGTCGCCCCCCTAGGTCAGGGCCATAAGCACCAGTCCCGTCGTACGGCAGCAGCAGTACGCAGACCCGCACATACAAGGAGCGGACAGATGCCCATCGCAACCCCCGAGGTCTACAACGAGATGCTCGACCGGGCGAAGGCAGGCAAGTTCGCCTACCCGGCCATCAACGTGACCTCGTCCCAGACCCTGCACGCTGCGCTGCGCGGCTTCGCGGAGGCCGAGAGCGACGGCATCATCCAGATCTCCACCGGTGGTGCGGAGTTCCTGGGCGGTCAGCACAAGAAGGACATGGTGACGGGCGCCGTCGCGCTCGCCGAGTTCGCGCACATCGTCGCCGCGAAGTACGACATCACGGTCGCGCTGCACACGGACCACTGTCCCAAGGACAAGCTGGACGGCTACGTACGTCCGCTGCTCGACATCTCCGCCGAGCGCGTCGCCCGCGGTGAGAACCCGCTGTTCCAGTCCCACATGTGGGACGGTTCCGCCGAGACCCTCGCCGACAACCTGGCCATCGGCCAGGAGCTGCTCGCCAAGGCCGTCGCCGCGAAGATCATCCTCGAGGTCGAGATCACTCCGACCGGTGGCGAGGAGGACGGCGTCAGCCACGAGATCAACGACGAGCTGTACACGACCGTCGACGACGCCCTGCGCACCGCCGAGGCCCTCGGCCTGGGCGACAAGGGCCGCTACCTGCTCGCCGCGTCGTTCGGCAACGTGCACGGTGTGTACAAGCCGGGCAACGTCGTCCTGCGCCCCGAGCTCCTCAAGGACCTCCAGGAGGGTGTCGCCGCCAAGTACGGCAAGGCGAGCCCGTTCGACTTCGTCTTCCACGGCGGCTCCGGCTCCACCGCCGAGGAGATCGCGACGGCGCTGGAGAACGGCGTCGTGAAGATGAACCTCGACACCGACACCCAGTACGCATTCACCCGTCCGGTCGTGGACCACATGTTCCGCAACTACGACGGTGTGCTGAAGGTCGACGGCGAGGTCGGCACCAAGTCGAAGTACGACCCGCGCACCTGGGGCAAGCTCGCCGAGGCCGGCATGGCCCAGCGTGTGACCGAGGCCTGCGCCGCCCTGCGCTCCACGGGCACCCGCCTCAAGTAGTCGCCCGGTGGTCCGCCGGTAGGCCTCTGGTAGTCCTTCGGAGGTCCTCGGGTGGTCCTCCGGTACCCGTACCTCCGGAAGGGTCCGGCACCCGCCATGGTGCCGGGCCCTTCCGTATGCTCCGAGGTATGGCTGTGCCTGCGAGGGACGCATCGGACGTGTCGGACGGCAGACCCGCGGTACGGATCGCCTCCCCGACGGGGAAGTGGATCCTGCTGACCACCGTCCTCGGCTCCAGCATGGCCCTGCTGGACTCGACGGTCGTCAATGTGGCTCTGCCGACCATCGGCCGTGACCTGGACGCGAGCCTCGCCGCCCTCCAGTGGACCGTGAACGGCTACATGCTGTCGCTTGCCGGACTGATCCTGCTGGGCGGCTCGCTCGGGGACCGTTTCGGTCGCCGGAAGGTCTTCGTCATCGGCGTGGTGTGGTTCGCCGCCGCCTCGCTGCTGTGCGGGCTCGCGCCGAACGTGGATGTGCTCATCGCCGCCCGTGTCCTGCAGGGCGTCGGCGGTGCGCTGCTCACCCCCGGCTCGCTGGCGATCATCCAGGCCTCCTTCCACCCGGACGACCGGGCCCGTGCCATCGGCCTGTGGTCGGGGTTCGGGGGTGTCGGGGCGGCCGTCGGACCGTTCCTGGGCGGCTGGCTGGTGGACGGGCCCGGCTGGCGCTGGGTCTTCCTGCTGAACATCCCCGTGGCGCTGGTGTGCGCCCCGATCGCCCTGCTGCACGTTCCGGAGTCGGCCGGCGGCACCTCCCGCGCGACCGGAGCCGAGAGCGGGGGAGACACGCCCCACCGCGGCTTCGACGTCCTCGGCGCCGTCCTCGGCGCGCTCTCCCTCGCCCTGGTGACGTACGCCCTGATCGAGGCCACGAGCGGTTCCCCGCTCGTGTGGGTGGCGGCGGGCGGAGGCGTGGCGGCGGGGGTGGCCTTCGTGTACGTCGAGAAGCGGCGGCCCGATCCGATGATGCCGCTGGACATCTTCGCCTCGCGCCAGTTCACGGCCGTCAACCTGGTGACCCTGTGCGTCTACGCGGCCTTCGGCGGCTTCTTCTTCCTGACCGCGCTCCAGCTCCAGGTCGTGGCGGGCTACTCGGCGCTCCAGGCCGGTACGGCCCTGCTGCCGACCACGGTCTTGATGCTGCTCTTCTCCGCCCGCTCCGGCGAGATCTCCCAGCGCATCGGCCCGCGCATCCCGCTGACCGTCGGACCGCTGCTGTGCGCGGCGGGCATGCTGCTGATGCTGCGGGTCGGCGAGAACGCGTCGTACGTGGCCGACGTACTGCCCGCGCTGCTGGTGATGGGCCTCGGCATGGTGACCCTGGTCGCGCCGCTGACCGCCACCGTCCTGGCCTCCGTGGACGTCGGGCGGGCGGGCCTGGCCAGCGGGATCAACAACGCGGCGGCCCGGGTGGCCGGGCTCCTCGCCGTGGCCGCGCTGCCGCTGCTCACCGGGATGGGAGAGGAGGCGTACCGCTCGGCGGACGCCTTCGACGCCGCCTTCCGCCGGGCGATGCCGCTGTGCGCCGGTGTGTTGGTGGTCGGCGCGGTGCTGGCCTTCACGACCGTACGCCGCCCGCCGCCCGGCTGCCTCCGCCCCGAGTGCCACAGGCACGGCTCGCTGACTGCACCCCCGCTGGAACCGGAGCGGTCCCGTGGCGTCCTCGGCGCCCCGGGCGCCCCCGGCTCCCCCGGTGCCAGGCCTTCCGACGCTGGTCCGGCTTCGTGATCGTGCTGGCGGTGTCGATCCGGCAGGCGAAGTGCAGAGGTCGGCGGGGAGGAGGTTCCAGAGGCGCCGACGGCGGTGTCGTCCTCCGGTCCGCGGGCGGTCGTCGCGAGCGGCGTGGTGGCGGCGAGGGCGCCCAGGGCGCCGACCCGGCGGACCCGGGCAGCAGTCGGCGTACACATGATCGATCCCCCGCCGGCGTGAACACGTTCGACAGGTACTGATCGAGTGTGGCCGCGGAACGGAACGTTCCCTGAGCGCCGTGGGCAACCGTCAGCGATCACGGACAATGCAGCAGACTGGAACCCATGACGATTCACGAGAACCTCCTCGGGGGACCGCCCCCGACCCATCTCCCCGACGACCCGGAGCCGCGCGAGCTCCTCGCGAACGGCGCGGCCCCCGCCGATGTCGCCGCCAAGTACCCCACCTCCTCGCTCGCCTGGGCGCAGCTCGCCGACGACGCGTTCGAGCGGGGCAGTGTCGTCGAGTCGTACGCCTACGCCCGTACCGGCTACCACCGCGGCCTGGACGCCCTGCGCCGCAGCGGCTGGAAGGGCCACGGACCGGTGCCCTGGGAGCACGAGCCGAACCGCGGCTTCCTGCGCGCCCTGCACGCCCTCGCCCGCGCCGCGCAGGTGATCGGCGAGCAAGAGGAGTACGAGCGCTGCAGCCAGTTCCTGAAGGACTCCTCGCCGACGGCGGCCCAGACGCTGGGCGAGTAGGGGCCGCCCCTGCGGGGGCTCTGATGCGGGTCCGCCTGGTGTGACCAGGCGGACCTTGCGGTTTCGGGGGACGATTGTGGAGGATGCCCGGTGGGGACCGGGGCCCCCGTGTCGGTAACGGCAGGGGCGGACCGCTACCCGGAGCACAACGCAGGAGACAGCGATGTCCCACCAGGCTCAGCCCACGCAGGCTCAGGAGCCCGAGACTCCGCATCTCGACTTCCAGGGCACGACGCCGTACGAGGACTACGTACAGGCGGACGTGCTCACCCACCTCCAGCACACCCTCTCCGACGACCCCGGAGAGATGGTCTTCCTGGTGACGACCCAGGTCATGGAGCTGTGGTTCACGGTCATCGTCCACGAGTGGGAGACGGCGGCCAAGGCGCTGCGCGCCGACGACGTCCCCGTCGCGGTGGCCGCGCTGAAGCGGTCCGTACGGCAGCTGGAGGCGCTCAACGCGTCCTGGCGTCCGCTCGGACAGCTCACCCCCGCGCAGTTCAACTCCTACCGCTCGGCCCTCGGCGAGGGTTCCGGCTTCCAGTCGGCGATGTACCGGCGCATGGAGTTCCTGCTCGGCGAGAAGTCCGCTTCCATGCTCGTCCCGCACCGGGGCGCGTCGCGGGTGTACGCCGAGCTGGAGAAGGCGCTGCACGAGCCGAGCCTGTACGACGAGGTGCTGCGGCTGCTCGCGCGCCGCGGGCACGCGATCCCGGCCGCCGTGCTGGAGCGTGACGTGTCGCGGCGCTACGAGCCCGTGCCCGAGGTCGAGGCCGCGTGGACGGCCCTGTACGCCGGTGACGACACCGACGAGCTCGCGCGTCTCGGCGAGGCGCTGACGGATGTCGCCGAGCTGGTGTGGCGCTGGCGCAACGACCATCTCGTCGCCACCCGGCGGGCGATGGGCTCGAAGACCGGCACGGGCGGCTCCGCCGGCGTGGCCTGGCTGGAGAAGCGCGCGCAGAAGAACGTGTTCCCCGAGCTGTGGACGGCGAGGTCCTATGTCTGAGCGAGTGTCTGAGCGAGCCCCTGAGTCCGCGCTGGGCGCGCGGGCGGCGGAACTGGACGCGGCGGACGAACTCGCCGGACTGCGCGAGCAGTTCGTACTCGACGACGTGGTGTACCTGGACGGGAACTCGCTCGGCGCGCTGTCGGCCGGAGTCCCCGGCCGGGTCGAGGACGTCGTCCGCAGGCAGTGGGGCGAACTCCGCATCCGCTCCTGGGAGGAGAGCGGGTGGTGGACCGCGCCCGAGCGGATCGGCGACCTGATCGCCCCGCTGGTCGGCGCGGCGGCCGGACAGATCGTGGTCGGCGACTCGACCAGCGTGAACGTCTTCAAGGCGCTGGTGGGCGCGGTACGGCTGGCGGGCGAGGGGCGCGACGAGATCCTCGTCGACGCGACGACGTTCCCGACGGACGGGTACATCGCGGCGTCGGCGGCCCGTATGACGGGCTGCGAGCTGCGCCCGGTCGATCCGGACGAGGTGCCCTCGGCGCTCGGCTCCCGCACGGCGGCGGTGCTGCTCAACCACGTCGACTACCGCACGGGCCGGCGCTTCGACCTCCCGTCCCTGACCTCCGCGATCCGTGCGGCGGGTGCCGTATCGGTGTGGGACCTGTGCCATTCCGCGGGCGCCCTGCCGGTCGGTCTTGACGAGCACGGGGTGGACCTGGCGGTCGGCTGCACCTACAAGTATCTGAACGGCGGCCCGGGTTCGCCCGCGTACCTCTACGTCCGCGCCGACCTCCAGGACCGCTTCGACTCCCCGCTCCCGGGCTGGAACTCGCACGCGGACCCCTTCGGCATGAGCCCGTCGTACGCACCCGCGCCGGGCGCGCTGCGCGGGCGGGTCGGCACGCCGGACATCCTGTCCATGCTGGCGCTGGAAGCGGCGCTGGAGGTGTGGGAGGGCGTGTCGATCGAGAGCGTCCGCGCCAAGTCGCTCGCCCTGACGGACTTCTTCCTGGAATGCGTCTCCGCGTACGTCCCCGAGGGGCGCGTCGAGTCCGTGACTCCCTCCGCCCACGCGGAACGGGGCAGCCAGGTGGCCCTGCGCTGCGCGGACGCGGGCGCCGTGATGAAGCGCCTGATCGACAACGGCGTCGTAGGCGACTTCCGTCACCCGGACATCCTCCGCTTCGGCTTCACCCCCCTGTACGTGGGCTTCGCGGACACGGAGAGGGCGGCACGGGTCCTGGCGGAGACCTTGAACTGACCGGGGGCCGATCCGGCCGATTCAGCCCCTCCGGCGCTTGAGGAGCGGGTCCGGGGCGGAGCCTCAGGGACGACGGGGGTCCCCCCGGTCGAGCGAAGTCGAGACTTTGGGGGAGGGCAGGGGCGGAGGGCGAAATCCCTCTGGCCCCGCCCGGTACCGTCGGGTGTCTGGCGGCGCCCGGTACCGTCGGGTGTCGTCCGCCAAATCCGTTTCACCGCTGAGAGGTCGGAGCATGCAGGACGACGCCGCATCCCGGGACGGCGACGACGCCGCGGCGCAGCACCGCGCGGACGCACAACGCGACGGTGCGCGGCACGACGGTGCACCTCGGGACGGTGCACCTCGGGACGGTGCACCTCGGGACGGTGCACCTCGGGACGGTGCCGCCGAGCGCGAGGCCGTCGCGCGCGACGCCGCCGAAGAGGCGTCCGCCTTCTCGCACCCGGCCGTGGACCCCGACGTCACCATGGCGTACGGCGACCACCCCGACCAGGTGATCGACTTCTACGCCCCGCGTGAGCCGGACCCGGAGATCCCCACCCCTCTGGTGGTCGTACTGCACGGTGGCGCCTGGCGTGCCCCGTACGACCGCCGCCACATCACCCCGTTCGCCGACTTCCTGACCCGCCGCGGATTCGCCGTGGCGAACGTCGAGTACCGCCGCGGCGAGGCGACGTCACCGGCTCCGGGCGCGCTCGCGATCCCCGCACAGGGCGGCCCCGCCGTCTCCGGACCGGACGGCGTGGCTTCTTCCGGGGCCGACGGATCCGGCGACCGAGGCGATGGCGGAGCCCGGGGAGGCAGCGGCACCGCCACCGGCACCGCCACCAGCACTCCGGTCGCCGGCCGGTGGCCGGACACCTTCGACGACGTGGCGGCCGCGCTCGACGCGCTGCCCGCGCTCGTACGCGAGGCACTTCCGCAGGCCGACCCCCGGCGCATCGTGATCACCGGCCACTCGGCGGGCGGTCACCTGGCCCTGTGGGCCGCGGCCCGGCATCTCCTGCCCGCCGACGCGCCCTGGCACACCGACCGTCCCGCGTCACTGCGCGGAGTCGTCGCCCTCGCCCCGATCGCGGACTTCCAGGTCGCGGAGAAGCTCGCTGTCTGCGGTGGAGCGTCCCGCCAATTCCTGGGCGGGGAAGCCACGTTCGCGGAACGCCTGCCGTACGCCGACCCGGTGCGGCTGCTCCCCACCGGCATCGCCACCACGCTCGTCCAGGGCCGTACCGACATCGTCGTACCGCAGGCGGTCGCCGAGTCGTACGCGGACGCGGCCGCCAAGGCCGGCGAGGTGGTCGGCCTGACCCTTCTGGATGACGTAGGCCACTTCCCCCTGATCGACCCGGCCGCCGACGCCTGTGCCGTGGTGGCGGAGGAGATCGCCCAACTGGCCTGGTAGCCGGTCAGCTCACTCGATATTCGGGAGCATCCAAGTCCCTTGAAAATCTGGTGAGTTGGCCTCCTCTCGGCCCCTCTTGATCTCCTCTCCCGAACCCCGGTCATACCCGTAGTACCTGAGAGCTACCTCTCGGATGGGGTCCGCAGCGGGACGCGGACGACAGGTGACGATCCGTAATTTCCCTTCCAGCGACGCCCGATGAACGGGCGGACGGGGAGGGACGGACACCATGGATTTCCGTGCGAAGCCGATCGCCAGAGGGAGAGCGGACGTCCCCGCGGCCCCGCCACGGGACAGCCCGAGCGCGCCACCCGCGGCAACCGAAGTCCCGTGCCTCCGTGCCGAGGGTCCGCGCCTTCGTGCCGAGGGTCCGCGCCCTCGTGCCGAGGGTCCGTGTCTTGGTGTCGAGGCTCCGTGTCCTCGTGCCGAGGGTCCGTGTCTTGGTGTCGAGGCTCCGTGTCCTCGTGCCGAGGGTCCGTGTCTTGGTGTCGAGGCTCCGCGCCCTCGCGCCGAAGCCCCGCGCCTCCGTGCTGGAGGCGGGGTCGCCCGTCGGCTGCGCCGGACGCTGCTCGCCGCGCTCGTCACGGCCGCGGTCGTCGTCCCCCTGTCCGCAGCCGCCCGCCCGGAGATCCCCGCGCCGGCACCCGCGGTCCTCGCACCGCTGACGGCGTCGACCCTGGAGAAGGCGTACGAGGCGAACCGGGCCGACGCCGCGGAGGCGGCCCGGATGGCCGCGGACCACGGCGACCGCACCAGGGCCGCCGCCGACCGCGCCATGGCCGCCCCCTCCCGCCGTTTCCTCTCCTTCGACGGCAGGGGACCCGGCCGGGCCGTCGAGGTCTTCGGCGACCTCGCACACGCCGACCGCGTGGCCGTCCTGGTCCCGGGTTCGGACACCACGCTGGAGACGTACGGCCGATTCCGCGCCGGCGCCGTCGCCCTGCGGGACCGACTCGGCCCGCGCGGGGCCGTCCTCGCCTGGCTCGGCTACGAGACGCCGGGCACCGTGAGCACAACGGTCCTGACGACGGACCGAGCGGAGCAGGCGGCCCACCTCCTGCGGGCGTTCCTGAGCCAACTGCGCGGCGTCGTCGGCCGGTCGGCGCACCTGTCCCTGCTGTGCCACTCGTACGGCACGGTGGTCTGCGGCCGCGCGGCCCCGGGCCTGGACGTGAGCGACATCGTCGTCATCGGCAGCCCGGGCACCGGAGCGCCCTCCGCCGCCGCGATGCGCACCTCGGCCCGCGTCTGGGCCGCCCGCGGCTCCGCCGACTGGATCGCGCACGTCCCGCACGCGAGCGTCGGCCTCTTCGGTACGACCGTCGGCTTCGGCCCCGACCCGGTGTCCCCGTCCTTCGGCGCCCAGGTCTTCCGGGCGGGCGCCGGCGGCCACAGCGACTACTTCGCACCGGGCTCGGTGTCCCTGGCCAACCTCGCCCGCATCGTCCTCGGCGACACCTCGGAGGTGACCCGTGCGTGACCTGACCGGCACGACCGCGCTGACCGGCGTACGGACCGCGATCCACCGCATCGACCGCGCCACCCCCGTCGAGCGGGACCGCGCCGTCGACGCCCTGCGCGCCCTCGCCACCCTGGGCGTCGTCCTGGGCCACTGGCTGGTGACCGCGCTGGTCGCGGACGGCGGCGCGCTGCACACGGCGAGTCCGTTGCAGCACATGCCCTGGCTGACCCCGATCTCCTGGGTCTTCCAGACGCTCGCCGTGTTCTTCCTGGTGGGCGGCCATGTGGCGACGAAGAGCTACGTGTCGGCACAGGCGCGCGGCACGACGTACGGTCAGTGGCTCCGCGCCCGGATGGGCCGCCTCCTGAGGCCGGTGGCGGCGGTACTGGCGCTCTGGGCGGTGGCGACGGCCTGTCTGCTCGCGTCCGGCGCGGACTTCGGCACCGTGCGCACGCTGGTGAAGCTGGCGCTGTCCCCGCTCTGGTTCCTGGTGGTCTTCGCCGGACTGACCGCGGCGACACCACTGCTGACCCGTCTCAACCCGCTGTGGCCGCTGGCCGTCGTCCTCCACGTGGACGTCATTCGTTTCGGCTTCGGCGGCCCGGCGTGGCTCGGCTGGGTGAACCTCGCGGCGGGCTGGCTGGTGCCGTACGCCCTGGGCGCCGCCTGGACACGCGGCGAGCTGGAGCGCCGGCGCGCCGGCTGGGTGCTGTTCGGCGGTGGCGCGGTGGCGACGGCGGTGCTGGTGACGTGGGCCGGTTACCCGGCGTCCATGGTCGGAATACCGGGGGCCGCCGTCTCCAACCTCAACCCGCCGACGCTGGCCGCGGTCACCTTCGGCCTGGCCCAGTGCGGACTCGCCCTGCTGCTGCGCGAGCCGCTGCGCCGGGGGATGCGGCGCCCCGCGGTCTGGGCGGGCACGGCCTTCGCCAACCTCTCCGCGATGACGATATTCCTCTGGCACCAGACGTCCCTGATGGCGGTGACCGCGCTCGGCCTTCTCGCGGGCCGGCTTCCTGGCCTGCACACCAGCCCCGACTCCCTGGCCTGGGTGGCCGCGAGGGTCGCCTGGCTGCCCGTCTTCGTCTGCGCCCTCGCCCTGTGCTGGTGCGCCTTCAACTCGCACGAACGGGGACCCCGTCGTCCCACCGGCCGCCCGTCCCGAGTCGTCCGCGTCCACCGGGTCCACCGCGGTTCCGGCCCGGCCACACCCGAGGCGGCGCCTCGTGCCTAGGGTTGACGGCGTGACCAGCGAGGAGCACCGGCCCCCGAACAGCGAGCCCGCCAAGCTCCCTGACGCCCCCTCACACCCGCCCGCGACCCCTGCCCATACCGGCGTGCCCGAGACCTCCGCCGCCGCCACCGTGTCCGAGACTTCCGCCGCCGCCGCCACCGTGTCCGAGACCTCCGCCGCCGCCACCGCAGCCGCACCCATCAGCGCACCCATCAGCGGTGACCCCACTACCGCACCCTTCCGGGGTGACACCACCTCCTTGCCCACCAGCCGTGGCCCGCGTTCCCCCAGAGGTACCCGCGTACAGGCACTGGCCCAGGCCCCTTTCCCGTTCCTGCGCGGGATCCTGGCCGAGCTCGCGGTGCCGGCGGCCGCGCCGCTGCCGCCGTTGTCCCGGCCCCGTTGGCTGCGTCGGCTGCCGCATGTCGTGGTGTGCCTGATCGCCCTCGGTCTCGGGCTGGCGGCCATGGACGAGCTGAGCGACGGCTATCGACTGGGATTCCCGCTGGGCACGGTGAGCGGCCTCGCGACGGGCGTGGCGATCGTGTTCGCGCTGTGGCGTCCCGTGCCGGCCTGGTGGCTGTCGCTCGGCGCCACTGTGGTCGCCGCCGCCGCTGCCCGCTCGGACATAGTGGCGGCCAGCCCGGGACCGGGCCCGGGACCGGACTGGCCATGGAGCACGTCCACGATGACGGCGCAGGCCTTCGTGCTCTTCCTGCTCGCCCTGCGGCTGCCCACGCGTGTCGCCGTCGGCGCGCTGTCCCTGACCTGTCTGGCCACTTATGTGCTGCAGGGCATGGCCGGCGAACCGTCGTACCCTCCGACGGGCATGCTCCCTGGACCGTCGTATCACCCGGGACCCTCGTACTACCCGACGGGAGCGCTCGCGGTCGTCGTCTTCGCCGCCGTCGTCCTTCTCGGCACGGCGCTGCGCGGTCGCCGCGAGGCCCGCACCCAACTGGTCGAGCAGGCGTCCCTGACCGAGGAGGAGCGTGCCCGCCGCACAGTCCTGGAGGAGCGCAGCCGTATCGCGCGCGAGCTCCATGACGTGGTTGCGCACCACATGTCGGTGATTTCCATTCAGGCACAGGTCGCCCCGCACCTGGTCGAGAACCCGACCGAGGAATTGAAGGAGAACCTGGAAGGCATCCGGCAGAACGCCCTGGAGGCCCTGACCGAGCTGCGCCGGGTGCTCGGAGTGCTGCGTTCGGAGAACCCGGAGGACCCGTACGGCCTCGGTGCGGGTGCGGGCGTGGCGCCGGACTCCCCGCAGCCCACGCTGGGCCGTCTCGACGCCCTGGTCGAGAACACCCGCGCCGCGGGACTGGACGTGACCACGGAGATCGCCGGGGAACAGCTTCCCCTGGCACCGGGCGTCGAGCTGTCGGCGTACCGGATCATCCAGGAGGCGCTGAGCAACGCCCTGCGCCATGCGCCGGGTTCCGCTGTGAAGGTGGAACTCTGGCACTTCCCGCGGGGCCTCCAGGTGAGAGTCGTCAACTCGAGGCCCGAGCGCCCCGCTCCGCCGTCCCCGGGCGCGGGACACGGACTGCTCGGCATGCGGGAGCGCGTCGCGATGCTGGGTGGCACCCTCGTGACCTCGGAGACGTCGTGCGGCGGGTTCGCGGTGGCGGCCTTCCTCCCCGGCAACGGCACCGCGCCCACCGACGGCGCCGCCCTGACCGACGACACCTTGACCGGCTTCCCAGACGACACCTTCACAGGCATCCCAGGAGAAGAGACGCCATGACGACCGTGAGCGGCACCATCCGCGTACTGATCGCCGACGACCAGCAGATGGTCCGGCAGGGATTCACCGTGCTGCTCAACACCCACCCGGGCATCGAGGTGGTCGGTCAGGCGGTCGACGGACTCGACGCGATCCTGAAGGTCGCCGAACTCGCCCCGGACGTCGTCCTGATGGACATCCGCATGCCCGAACTCGGCGGCATCGAGGCGACCCGCCGCATCACCACCGACACCCCGCACATCAAGGTTCTGGTGCTCACCACCTTCGACCTCGACGAGTACGTCTACGAAGCTCTCCGCGCCGGCGCCTCCAGCTTCCTCCTCAAGGACGCCTCGGCCGATCAACTCGCGGAGGCGGTCCGCGTGGTCGCGGCCGGCGACGCCCTCCTCGCTCCCGGCATCACCCGCCGCCTCATCGCCGAGTTCTCCCGCCTCGGTTCCACCCCGCGCGCCCCGCTCAAGCAACGCATCGGCGACCTCACCGAACGCGAAACCGAGGTCCTGGCCCACATCGCCCAGGGCCTCTCCAACGCCGAGATCGCCCAACGCCTGGTGGTGGCCGAGCAGACCGTGAAAACCCACGTCGGCCGCATCCTCGTCAAACTGGGCCTGCGCGACCGCACCCAAGCAGCGGTCTTCGCCTACGAATCAGGCCTGATCCGCCCCACGGGCTACTGACCCGCACGCCCGCACCCTGAAATGGCAGATGCCCGTCGCCTACGTCCGGATCGAACAGCGGCTCCCTCTTGAACCGACGTCTGATCCAGCGGCGCCGGACCGGGATGCACTGGCATGGCTCCATCCCGCACCGCACCCGTCCCGCAAATCACCCGGCCCTTGACCCGCAACGCACCCGGCCCAGACCCGCAACGAGCGCTGGGCGTCCAGGTCGTCGCCGAGTCCATACCCCGGCCCTACCCGTAGTACCTGAGACGGACCCTCAAGGACCCTCCTCGCAGGTGACGACCACACCCCCCACCCGGGCCTACCGTTTTGAACGTGACCGAGACGACCCAGACGCAGACGACACCCCAGCCCCCCGGAGGTGCCGGGGCCAAGCCCCGCAGCCCGGAGTACCGCCTCGCCGCGGACGCCGTGCGCGGCCTGCGGCAGGACATGTTCCACGACGCCTTCGCCTACCGTCCGCTCCCCCCGATGCGCACGGACGGCCCTCTCACCCGCCGCCTCCCCGGAGCCCTGCGCGCAAAGGCGGCCTGGATCCCGCACGGGACGGTGGCGGCCGCCGGCCTGGTGGCCATGGCCGCGGGCTACAGCGCCGGCGGCGGCACGCTCGCCCCCCTCCTGTGCGGGCTCCTGGCCCTGCTCCCGGTCCTGGCGACCCTGGTCCGCCCGGTCGGCGCCTTCTGGTTCTCGATGTCGGCGGCCCCGGTCGTCGCCGTGTTCGGCAGCGCCTGGAGCGACTGGCCGTGGGCGCCCGGCAGTTTCATAGCGCATGTCACGGTGCTCACGGTCGTGGCGCTGCGCTCACGCCCCCGCGTCGCGGCGTGGATGTGGCTGCTGACCGCGGCGTACAGTCTGCTCGCCGAGACCCTGTTCGGTGGTGGCTACTACAGCATCAACACCTCCCCGCTGCTCTTCCTCTCCGCGCTGGCCCTCCTGGTCGTCACCGTCCTGAACATACGCAGGGAGGCCGAGCAGGAGGTCACGGCCCACCAGTCGGAGACGGCACAGGAGCGTTCCAAGCGCACGCTGCTCGAAGAGCGCACGACGATCGCCCGCGAGCTGCACGATGTGGTCGCGCACCACATGTCGGTGGTCGCCATCCAGGCGGAGGCGGCGCCCTACCGGGTGGAGAATCCGCCCCCGGAGCTGGAGCAGGCCTTCGTGACGATCCGGGAGAACGCGGTGGCGGCGCTGACCGAACTGCGCCGTGTGCTGGGTGTGGTCAGGGCCGAGGACTACGAGGCCCCGGACGCACCGCAGCCCACTCTCGCCGATCTCGACGCGCTCCTCGCCAATGTGCGGGACGCGGGTCTGACCGTGGAGAAGGCGGTCACCGGTGCGGTGCGTGAACTTCCGCAGGGCGTCGAGCTGTCGGCGTACCGGATAGTCCAGGAGGCTCTGAGCAACACCCTGCGGCACGCGCCGGGCGCGTCGGCCCGCGTCGAGATCGGTTATGTCCTCGGCGGGCTCGGCCTGCGCATAGTCAACGGCCCCGCGCCGGTGACGATCCTGAAGAAGTCCACGCACGGCGCGGGGCACGGCATCACGGGTATGCGCGAGCGGGTCACGATGCTGGACGGTGAGATGACGACGGGCGTCATGGACGACGGAGGGTATGAGGTGGCGGTGTTCCTGCCGGTGCCGTCGGGGGAGGAGACCGGATGACGGGCGGCACGAGCCGCGCGATCCGCGTGCTGATCGCCGACGACCAGATGATGGTCCGCGAGGGCTTCTCCGTGCTGCTCGGCGCGATGCCGGACATCGAGGTGGTCGGCGAGGCGGTCAACGGCCGGGAGGCGGTCGACCGGGTCCGTGAACTGCAGCCGGACGTAGTGCTGATGGACATCCGCATGCCGGAGATGAACGGGATCGACGCGACCCGGGAGATCGTCGCCGCGGACGGCGCCGCGAAGGTGCTGGTGCTGACGACGTTCGATCTCGATGAGTACGTGTATCAGGCGCTGCGGGCAGGAGCGTCCGGCTTCCTGCTCAAGGATGCCTCGGCCCGCCAGCTCGCCGACGGGGTGCGGGTGGTGTCGGCCGGGGAGGCGCTGCTCGCCCCCTCGGTCACCAGGCGGCTGATCACGGAGTTCTCCAAGCTCGCGGACGTGCCCCGGCTGTCGGCGATGGCGCACGCGGCGTACGGGGATCTGACGGATCGGGAGACGGAGGTGCTGGTGCTGATCGCGCAGGGGCTGTCGAACGCGGAGATCGCAGCGCGGCTCGTCGTCGCGGAGTCGACGATCAAGACCCACGTGAGCCGCATCCTGGTGAAGCTGGGCCTGCGGGACCGGACACAGGCGGCGGTGTTCGCGTACGAGGCGCGCCTGGTCACACCCAGGTGACCGTGACATGGCGGGTCGCACTCAGGTGACCGTGGCACGGCGGGTTGCGCGGAGGGGCTGGTGGGAGTCGGCCGTACCGGCGTGATGGGGAGGGAGAGGCGGCGGCACGCTGTTCAGGACGGCCCTGTTCAGCGGGGGGTGGGCCGGGCTAGCGTCCGTTCATGGCAGCTTTGGAGAGTTCGCGGGCCTTCGACCCGTGGGATCCGGCGTTCGTGGCGGACCCGTACCCGGCGTACGAGGAACTGCGTGCGCGGGGCCGGGTGCACTACTACGAGCCGACGAACCAGTGGCTGGTGGCGCACCACGCGGATGTGTCGGCACTGCTGCGGGACCGCCGGCTGGGCCGGACGTATCAGCACCGATTCACGCACGAGGACTTCGGGCGGACCGCGCCGCCGCCGGAGCACGAGCCGTTCCATGTGCTCAATGATCACGGGATGCTCGATCTGGAGCCTCCGGACCACACGCGGATCCGGCGGTTGGTGTCGAAGGCCTTCACGCCGCGGACGGTGGAGCGGCTGAAGCCGTATGTGGAGGGGCTGGCGGGTGAGCTGGTCGACCGGCTGGTGGAGGCGGGTGGCGGGGATCTGCTGACCGATGTGGCGGAGCCGCTGCCGGTGTCGGTGATCGCGGAGATGCTGGGTGTCCCGGAGTCCGAACGGGCGCCGTTGCGGCCCTGGTCGGCGGACATCTGCGGGATGTACGAGCTGAATCCGTCCGAGGAGGTGGCGCGGAAGGCGGTGCGGGCGTCGGTGGAGTTCACCGAGTACCTGCGAGGGCTGATCGAGGCCCGTCGCAAGGAGCCGGCGGACGATCTGATCTCGGGGCTCATCGCGGCGCACGACGAGGGCGACCGGCTCACCGAGCAGGAGATGATCTCCACCTGCGTGCTGCTGCTGAACGCGGGGCACGAGGCGACGGTCAACTCGACGGTGACCGGCTGGTGGACCCTGTTCCGGCATCCCGGGCAGCTGGCGGAGCTGCGGGCGGACCACACCCTGATCCCCACGGCGGTGGAGGAGCTGATGCGCTACGACACCCCGCTCCAGCTGTTCGAGCGCTGGGTGCTGGACGACATCGAGATCGACGGTACGACGGTCCCCCGGGGTGCGGAGATCGCGATGCTCTTCGGGTCCGCGAACCGTGACGCCGAGGTGTTCGCGGACCCCGAGACGCTGGACCTGTCCCGGGCGGAGAACCCGCACATCTCCTTCAGCGCGGGTATCCACTACTGCATCGGCGCTCCGCTGGCCCGGCTCGAACTGGCGGCGTCGATGAGCGCGCTCCTGACCAGGGCCCCCGCTCTCCGGCTCACCGAGGAGCCGGTCCGCAAACCGAACTTCGTGATCCGCGGACTGGAGGGCCTGTCGGTCGAGGTCTGAGGGACATCGCCGCCACCTGCACGACGGCGCGGCCCCTCCGGCCGCCGGGCCGCGCCTCTTCCTGCCCCGCCTGCCATCCGTCGGGCCGCGCCGCCTGTCACCCCGTCGGGCCGCGCCGCCTGCCACCCCTGTCAGGCCGCCCGGCCTGCATCCGTCAGGTCGTGCGGCCCCTCACGTCGTCAGGTCGCGGCGGCGCAGGGACGTCAGTCCTGCTGCCGTCAAGGCGGCCGCGATTGCGGTGAGGACGAGGACCGGTGTCCAGGCCATGGTGCCGCCGGGCAGCTTCGGGAGGTGGCCGAAGGGGGAGAGGTCCATGACGGCCTGGGGGATGTTCAGGGCGGGGCCGATCCAGCCGAGGAGGAGGGCGAGGCCCGCCGCGGCCCAGGATCCGGGGGCAAGCCGGGGCGAGAGGCCGTACAGCAGGACGGCGACGCCGCCCAGGGTCCAGATCGCCGGGAGCTGGACCAGGCAGGCTCCGAGGATTGCGCCGAGTTCGGAGCCGTAGCCGAGACCGAGGCCCAGTCCGCCGAGCAGCATGATGAGGACCGCGCCGCCGAAGGCGAGGACGAGGTGTCCGCCGGCCCAGCGCAGCCGGCCGACGGCGGCGGCGAGCAGGGGTTCGGCGCGCTGCGAGGTCTCCTCGCCGTGCAGCCGGAGCACGGAGGAGACGATGTAGAGGGCGGCGACCATGCCCAGCATGTTCACCATGGCGGCGAGGAACGCGTCGGTGATCCCGGCCTGCCCGCCCATCCGCTCGATGATCTCGCGGGTCTTGGCGTTGCCGCCGACCAGGTCGGCGGCCCCCTTCGTGATGCCGCCGAACGCGGCGCCCGCGGCGAGGAAGCCGAGGCTCCAGCCGAACACGGCGCCGCGTTGCAGTCGCCAGGCCAGTGCTTCGGCGGTGCCCAGGCGGCCGGTCGCGGGTCCCGGCCGCGTGGGCAGGAAGCTCATGCCGACATCCCGCCGCCCGGCGAGTGTGTAGGCGGAGGCGCCCTGTGCGGCGACGGCCGCGACGAACAGCGGCAGGACCCACCAGCGTTCGTCCGCGAAGGCGCGGAGGTTCTCCAGCCAGCCCACCGGGGAGATCCAGGTCAGCACCGACGAGCCGTCGTCGGTCGCCGAGTCGCCCGCCGCCCTGAGGACGAACGCGGCGCCGATCAGCCCGCCCGTCAGCCCCTTGGCGAGCCGCGCGCTCTCCGTCAGCTGGGCGACGATCGCGGCCATGGTCGCGAAGACCATCCCGGTCGCGCCGATCGCGAGTCCCAGCGCCAGGGCCCCGGCACCGCCCTGTCCGGCGAGGCCGCCCGCGATGATCAGGGCGAGGACGCCGTTGGCGACGAGGGCCGCGAGCAGAGCGGCGGTCAGCGGAGCCCGCCGCCCGACCATCGCGGCGGAGATGAGTTCCTGCCGTCCGCTCTCCTCCTCGTCCCGGGTGTGCCGTACGACGATGATCAGGCTCATGATGGCGGCGAGGACTCCCGCGTAGCCGCCGATGCGCCAGGCGGTGAGCCCGCCGAGCGAGTCGCTGAACACCGGCCCGTAGGTGGCGCGCAGGGAGCTGTTGGTGAGCATCTGTCGTGCCAGGGTGGCCCGTTCGGCCGGGGTGCTGTAGACGGTCTTCAGCGAGGCCGGCAGGGAGAGCACCAGCAGAGCGTTCACGCCGATCCACAGCGGCATCATCACGCGGTCGCGGCGCAGCGCGAACCTCAGCAGGGTTCCGGTGCCGGCCAGCGGGCGGGAGCCGCCGACGCGTGCGGCGAAGGCGCCGGCGGTCGTGGCGGTCATCGTGCCATCGCCTCTTCGGACCCGTCCGCCCGGACGTCCTCCTGGTAGTGCCGCAGGAACAGCTCCTCCAGGGTCGGCGGGGTCGAGGTCAGGGACCGTACGCCGGAGTCGGTCAGCGACCGCAGGACGGCGTTCAGTTTGTCGGTGTCGACGTGGAGCCGGACCCGGCACCGGACACCGTCCGGCCGGACCCCGGTGTCGTGGGCGTCGAGGTCCTCGACGACGAGTTCGTGGACCCCGGGCAGGGACGCCAGTCCGTTCGGCGGACCGGTGAGTTCGGCGGTGACGCTGGTGCGGGTGAGGTGGCGCAGGTCGGCGAGGGAGCCGCTCTCGACGGTCTGGCCCTTGCGGATGATGCTGACGCGGTCGCAGAGTTCCTCGACCTCGCTCAGGATGTGCGAGGACAGCAGGATGGTGCGGCCCCGGTCGCGCTCCTCCCGGACGCACCGCTGGAAGACCTCTTCCATCAGCGGGTCGAGGCCCGAGGTCGGCTCGTCCAGGATGAGCACGTCGACGTCCGAGGCGAAGGCCGCGACGAGGGCGACCTTCTGGCGGTTGCCCTTCGAGTAGGTGCGCCCCTTCTTGGTGGGGTCGAGCTCGAAGCGCTCGATCAGGTCGGCGCGCCGCGCCGGGTCGAGGCCGCCCTTCCGTCCGCCGTCCTGCCCGCCGCGCCGGGCTCGGCCCCCGTTGTGCAGCCGCCCGTAGAGGTCGATGACCTCGCCGCCGGAGAGGTTGCGCCACAGGGTCACGTCGCCGGGGACGTAGGCGACCCGGCGGTGCAGTTCCACCGCGTCCGCCCAGGGGTCCATGCCCAGCATCCGTGCCGCGCCCGAGTCGGCGCGCAGCAGGCCCAGCAGGACCCGGATGGTGGTGGACTTCCCGGAGCCGTTGGGGCCGAGGAAGCCGTGCACTTCACCGGCCTCGACCTCCAGGTCGAGGCCGTCCAGTGCGTGCGTCTTGCCGAACGACTTGTGCAGTCCGGCGACGCTGATTGCCGTCGTCATGGTCCAGAACGTACGCTTCTTTCAGAAATTTGTGAAGTTAAGGAAACAAGTAAATCCTGGATACACTCGACGGCGACGCGTGAGCTGGGGAGATGATCGAGAGATGGCGGAACCGACTACGGCGGAGCGGGATCCGGAGGCGGTCTCGAAGTTCGTCGAGGGCTTCGCGGCGCAGCTCGTCGAGGCCGGGATGCAGCGGATGCCCGCCCGGGTCTTCGCGGCGCTGCTGGCCTCCGACTCCGGCGCCATGAGCTCCGCCGAACTCGGCGAGCAGCTTCGGGTCAGCCCCGCAGCCGTGTCCGGCGCGGTGCGCTATCTCGCGCAGCAGCACATGGTCTCGCGCGAGCGCGAACCCGGCTCGCGGCGCGAGCGGTACCGCGTGCACAGCAACCAGTGGTACGAGGCGCTGACCAACCGCGACGCGGTGCTCAAGCGCTGGGAACTCGCCCTGCGCGCCGGCGTCGACTCCCTCGGTTCCGCGACCCCGGCCGGGCGCCGGCTCTCCGAGACCCTCGCGTTCTTCGAGTTCATCGACGGCGAGATCGCCGCGATGATGGAACGCTGGCGCGCCCACCGCCAGACGCTGTACGGCGACGAGTGACGAACGGGACCGGGCACCCCGGTCCCGCGTTCCGTCCCACCCCGTCTGGGTGGACCGGCGTCCCGCCAGTGCGGCTGGACCGGCGTCCGGCCCTGCCAGGGTGGCCCGGCTCTCCCCGTCAGGGTGGACCGGCGCCCGGTGCGGGCGGACGGGCGTCCCGCCCTGCCAGGATGGGCCGGCGCCCGGTACGGGTGGACCGGCGTCCCGCCCGTGCGGCTGGACAGGCGTCCCGCCCAGCCAGGATGGACCGGCCTCTCCCCGTCAGGGTGGACTGGCGTCCCGCCCTGTGCGGGGGACTGGCTTCTCCCCGTCAGGATGGACCAGCGCGCCCGGTGCGGCTGGACCGGCGTCCCGCCCAGCCAGGATGGACCGGCCTCTCCCCGTCGGGGTGGACCGGCGTCCGCCCTGGCTGGATCGGCGTCCCGCGCTGCCAGGGTGGGACGGCCTCTCTCGTCAGTGTGTGGTCGGTAGGGTCAGGCCCCAGGCCGACTCCCGTACTGTCCAGGTCCGGGTCCTGACCGGGCCGCTCACCACGGAGTCCGCGCGGTAGCGGAAGTCGGCGCCGGAGACGGTGACCTTGTGTCCCAGCAGGCGCAGGGGCGAGGACTCGGCCCCCACGGACACCCCGCGGACCTCGATCTCGGCTCCCGTTCCCGATTCCCCGGGTGTCACGGACACGGCTTCCACGGGCTGGTCGAGATCCACCACGCACACCCCGTCGACCTCGATCCGCAGCCGGGAGGGCCCGGGTCCGGGTGCGGAGGCGAGCCGGGACGGCCGCGAGGCGAGGGTCCGTACCAGGGACTGGCAGGTGCGGAGCCAGGGATGCGCGCCGACCTCCCCGGGCGCTCCCGCGTGCACCGGAGCGGGCGGCCGGGACGGCAGCGAGGGGATGCGCAGCGCGCCGAGCACCACGCCGTCACTGTCGTCCACGAGCAGGTCGAGCCGTCGCTCGGCCCCGTCGAGGACCGCTCTGGCCGCCGCGACGGCCCCCATCGGCACCCCGAGCGAACGGGACAGCGACAGCACACCGCCCACGGGCACGAAGGACAGCGCGCACGCGGCGAGTTCCCGCTGCCGGTGCAGCAGGGACACCGCCCGCAGCAGGGCACCGTCGTCACCGATGACGACGGGTCGGCGCGCACCCCGGCGGATCAGTGCCCGAGCGAATTCCTCGGGCCCCTCCGGAAGGCACACTTTCGTCGCCGCACCCGCGCTGAGCACGTCTTTCGCGATCCGAACGGACTCGCCGTCCGTCCGTCGGGCGACCGGGTCGATGACCACCAGGAGCTGGTCGGAAGCCGCCACCTCGGTCCTGCCTCGCTTCCTCGGGTAGCATCTTTGTGCAAGAGCCCCTTGCGCCTTTGCGCCAGGGGCTTCGTCTATTCCGGGGCATCCGGTCCGACGGTCGCGGCCAATGGTGGTCGCCGGCGTACGCAGCCGTAGGCAGAACCAGCCGCGTACGTCCCCGACCTTGGACATGCCCCGCCCGGAAGGGGTGTACGCCTGTGCCCGCACTTGTGCTGCTCGGTGCTCAGTGGGGTGACGAAGGCAAGGGAAAGGCCACCGACCTGCTCGGTGGATCCGTGGACTATGTGGTGCGCTACCAGGGCGGCAACAACGCCGGCCATACGGTAGTCGTGGGCGACCAGAAATACGCTCTCCACCTCCTCCCTTCCGGAATCCTCACGCCGGAGTGCACTCCGGTGATCGGCAACGGAGTCGTCGTCGACCCGTCCGTCCTGTTCTCCGAGCTGAACGGACTGAACGAGCGCGGCATCGACACCTCCAAGCTGCTGATCAGCGGAAACGCTCATATCATCACGCCTTACAACGTCACTGTCGACAAGGTGACGGAACGCTTCCTCGGAAAGCGGAAGATCGGGACCACCGGACGCGGTATCGGTCCGACCTACGCGGACAAGATCAACCGCGTCGGCATCCGCGTCCAGGACCTCTACGACGAGTCGATCCTCACCCAGAAGGTCGAAGCGGCCCTGGAGGTCAAGAACCAGCTGCTCACGAAGCTCTACAACCGCCGCGCCATCGAGGCGGGCCAGGTCGTCGAGGAGCTGCTGGGCTACGCGGACCGGCTCAAGCCGTACGTCGCGGACACCGTCCTGATCCTGAATCAGGCGCTGGAGCAGGACAAGGTCGTGCTCTTCGAGGGCGGCCAGGGCACGCTGCTGGACATCGACCACGGCACGTATCCGTTCGTGACGTCGTCGAACCCGACCGCGGGCGGCGCCTGCACGGGTGCCGGCGTCGGCCCGACCAAGATCAGCCGGGTCATCGGCATCCTCAAGGCGTACACGACCCGGGTCGGCTCGGGCCCGTTCCCGACCGAGCTCTTCGACGCGGACGGCGAGGCGCTGCGGCGCATCGGCCACGAGCGCGGCGTGACGACCGGCCGTGACCGGCGCTGCGGCTGGTTCGACGCGGTCATCGCCCGCTACGCGACCCGCGTGAACGGTCTGACCGACTTCTTCCTCACCAAGCTGGACGTCCTGACCGGCTGGGAGGAGATCCCGGTCTGCGTGGCGTACGAGATCGACGGCAAGCGCGTCGAGGAACTCCCGTACTCCCAGACCGACTTCCACCACGCGAAGCCGATCTACGAGAACCTCCCCGGCTGGTCGGAGGACATCACCAAGGCGAAGACCTTCGCGGACCTCCCGAAGAACGCGCAGGACTACGTCAAGGCGCTGGAGGAGATGTCGGGCGCGCCGATCTCCGCGATCGGCGTCGGGCCGGGCCGCGACGAGACGATCGAGATCAACTCGTTCATCTAGCGCGGAGCGGTATCGGCAGCAGATGTCCGCGGCGATCTCCGCGGCGGTGAAGCCGGTTCCGAAGCCGTTTCCGAAACGGTTCTTTCCACGAGTGCGCCCCCGGCCGACATCCGGGGGCGTACCCGTACCTGGGGAGCCGGCCTCAGCGCGAGGTCAGTCTCCACAGGTGGTCGGCGGTGCCGTTGTCGTCCCATTGCAGGACCTGGGCGCCGGTGGAGGTGCTCATGCCGTTCACGCCGAGCAGCAGACCGCTGTTGTAGTTGGCGATCTTGTAGTAGCCGTCACCGGCCGGGACGATCTGCCAGAGGTGGTCGGCGGTGCCGTTGTCCGCCCAGATCAGCGCGGTCCCGCCGGCCGCCGTGCTCGCGTTCGTGATGCCGAGCAGCAGGCCGCTCGCCTTGTTGGTGATCCGGTAGAGGCCGGATCCGGCGGAGGAGAGGGTCCAGGACTGGCTGGTGCCGGTGGAGGACGTCGCCTGGACGACCGCGGTGCCCTGGGCCGTGCCCGCGTTCTGGGTGTCCAGGGCGAGGGCGCTGTTCTTGTTGGTGATCCGGTAGGTCCCGGCGAGCGAGGTGGAGCTGCCGCTGGGGGTGATGACCAGGTGGTAGCCGTCCGAGGCGTTCATGGCCACGGGCACGGTGACGGACCCGTTCGAGACGGTGTAGTCGGCCTCCGAGATCGTGTACGGGGCTGATACGGCCGTGGTGCGGCCTTTGGACGGGGTGTACTCCAGTTTGGCGTGCACCGTGCCGCCGAACGCGGACAGCGAGCCGAGGCCCTTCACCGTGACGGCCGTGGAACCGGTGCCGCCGCCGAAGACGACGCTGATCTGCCGGCCGTCCCCGGTACGGGACGCGGCTCCGTCGATGCCGGTCTGGGCCGGCGGCGTGGTGGGGACCATGCTGCCCGACATGTCGCCGTACCACTTGTACAGCCAGTACGAGCCATTGGGCGATCCGCCGGTGTCGGTGAGGGTGTCGCCGAGGGTGCCGTAGTGGTTCCAGAAGGCGAGCTCGGCGTCATGGACGCCCGCCCGCTCGAACTTGGCGACGTAACCGACGAGCGAACCCGGCACCCCCACCTCGGTGGGCGTCCCGTACTCCTCGATGGAGATCGGGCGCGCGCTGATGCCGAGGCTGCTCTCCAGGGATCGGTACGCCGCGACGTGCGCCGCGATGTCCTGGGAGCCCTGGAGTTCGTGCCAGGCGATGATGTCGGGGACGGTCCCGGCTGCCTTGGCGGCCGTGAGGAACGTGCTCATCCAGCTCTGGTTCCACGCCGAGTGACTGGGACCCTGGATCGGGGTGGTGGCGTCCTTGGCGCGTACCTCCTTGTAGGTGCGCGTCCAACCCGCTTCGAACGTACCGGCGTTGGTGGTGTCCCAGGTCCAGTCGGGTTCGTTCCACAGCTCGTAGGCACGGATGTTGGTGGCGGACGAGGACTTGACCGACGCGATCTGGGTGTCCACGGCGGACAGCCAGTTGCTCCAGCTCACCCACTTGTAGGGGAAGTTCGGGTACCAGTCGGGCATGCGGACGACGATCCCGGCGCCGGCCCGCGCGGCCTTGGACGCCACGGTCAGCGCGTCGCCCCCGGGCGCGGGTTCGCCGTTGGGGAGCTGTGAACCGCCCGGTGCCATCTGTACGAAGGTGTTCGGCTTGAGCGGGGTGACCAGGCTGTCGGCCGGGGTGCTCGCGTCGGCGAGGCCGTACAGGCTGCCGCTCGCCGCATGGGTGACGGAGCGGAGGGTCTGGTCGGCGTTGACGACCAGGGTGGTGGCCGCGGTGGGGGCGGCCTGGGCGGGAGATGCGGTGAAGAGGGCGGTGGTGGCCAGGGCGATGGCCCCCAGGGCGGCCACGGCGCGGGCACGACGGGGGCCGGCGGCGGTGGCGTGTCGCGTTCGGGCCGGGTCGTCCGGGCGACTCGTACGGCCTAACTGGCTCATGTGGTTCGTGCGTCTTGTGCGGCTCGTGCGGCTCATGGAGGAGCCTCCTGGAGGTGGGGAGAGGGGGACGCCTGCTCAGTCCTTCACCGCGCCCGCGGTCACGCCCGCGGCCACGTAGCGCTGTGCGAGGACGAGCAGGACAGTGGCGGGGATCGACGCGACGACGGCGGTGGCCATGATCGCGTTCCATTCCTGGTTGTTGTTGCCGATGTAGTGGTAGATGCCGAGGGTGATGGGGCGCATGTCGCCGCCGCCGTCGAGGGTGTTGGCGAAGACGAAGTCGGACCAGGCCCACAGGAAGCCGAAGAGCGAGACCGTGACGATCGCGTTGCGGCTCACCGGCAGGACGACGGAGCGGAAGATCCGCCAGGTGCCGGCGCCGTCGATGCGGGCCGCGGAGATGAGTTCGCCGGGGATGCCCGACATGAACGCGGCGAAGATCATGACGCCGAACGGCACGGCGATGGTGGAGTCCGCGATGATCAGGCCCCACCAGGAGTTGAGCAGTCCGAGGTCGAGGAAGAACCCGTAGAAGCCCATCGCCATGACGATGCCGGGGATCATCTGGGCGACCAGGAGCGCGAGAGAGAGCGGTCCCGCGCCGGGCGGGCGCAGCTTGGCGAGGGAGTAGCCCGCCGGGGCGGCGAGGACCAGGGTGAGGGCGACGGTGCCGAGGCCGATGAGCAGGCTGGTGCCGAGATAGGGCAACTGATCGTTCAGGACGGCTCGGTAGCCCTCGAAGGTGGGGTGCAGCGGGAACAGGTCGGGCGGGCTCTTGCGCATGTTCCGCTGCGGCGTGAGGGACACGTTCAGCATCCAGTACACCGGGAAGAGCATGAGCGCGATGAGGACGGTGCCGATCACGGTGTGACGGCGCTTGCCCGTACGGGACTTCACGACTCCTGCCTCCTCTGGACGCGGACGTGCAGCAGCCCGAAGGCGAGGGCGATGACGATGAGGATGTTGCCGACGGCGGCGCCGGGGCCGAACTTGGGCAGCAGGGTGCCGAATCCGAGCTGGTAGGACCAGGTCGCCAGGGTGGACGAGGAGTCGCCGGGGCCGCCCTTCGTCATGATCCAGATCAGGTCGAAGACCTTGAGGGTGTAGACGAGGCCGAGCAGCAGCGTGATCGCCGAGACCGGGCGCAGCAGCGGGAACGTGATGCGGCGGAACTGCTGCCAGGCGTTGGCCCCGTCCAGGGCGGCGGCCTCGTACAGCTCGGCCGGGATGTTCTGGAGGCCGCTGTACAGGATGACCAGGTTGAAGGGGATGCCGATCCAGATGTTGGCGATGACGACCGACGTCAGCGCCCAGTGCGGTGAGGTGAGCCAGCCGACGGGGTCGACGCCGACCAGGTGCAGGGCGTAATTCACCACGCCGGACTCGCTGTTGAACATCCAGGACCAGGTCGACGCCGACACGATCAGCGGCAGCAGCCAGGGGATCAGGAACAGGGCCCGGAGGGTGGGGGCCAGCGGGAACCGGCGGTTGAAGAAGACGGCGAGGGCGAGGCCGGCGGCGTACTGCACGACGATGGACGCGAAGGTGAAGACCATGGTGTGCCGCATCGCCGGGGCGAAGGACGGGTCGTTCAGGACCGTGCGGAAGTTGTCCCAGCCCGAGAACGGGGCGTCGCCCGCGACGAAGGATCTGACGGTGTAGTCGCGCAGGCTCAGATCGAGGTTGCGGTAGAGCGGGTAGGCGTAGAAGGCGGCGAGGTAGGCGGCCAGCGGGGCGAGGAAGGCGAGCGCCGTCAGCTGGCTCCGGCGGTGATGGGTGAGCATGCGGGCTCCTGGGCGCGGGAATTTCAGCCCCTCCGGCGTTTGAGGAGCGGGGTCCGGGGCGGAACCCCAGGGGTGGGAAGGTCAGCCCCTGGAGGCCGCGGTCTGGGCGTCGGCCAGGGCCGCGGCGGGGCTCTTGGCACCGGAGAGGGCCGCCTGCACGGCGGTCCACATCGGCTGGGAGATGGTGGGGTACTTGGTGCCCAGGCCACCGCTGGTACGGCCACGCGCCGCAGCCACCGCTTCCACCCACGGCTTGAGCTTCGGGTTCGCCTTGACCTGCTGGGCCTGGACCGCGGCGGTGGGTGCCACATAGGTCAGAGTCGTGTCGCTCGCGAGCAGGTTCCGGGCGCTGGTCAGACAGGCGACGATCTTCTTGCTGGTGTCGTAGCGGCCGGTGTCCTTCTGCACGGGAACGGTGACGAATTCGCCGCCGGTGGGGACCGGTGCCGAACCGCCGTTCTGTGCCGGGATGTTGACGATTCCGTACGGGAATCCGGCCTTCTCGGCGTTGGCGAGCTGCCAGGTGCCGTTCTCTCCGAAGGCGTAGTCCCCGGTGGCGAACTCCTGCCAGCTGGTGGTCTGGGTGTTGTTCAGTACGTCCTTGGGGGCGTAGCCCTCGTCGACCCACTGCTTCCACAGGGTGAGGGCCGCCACGCCCTTGGGGGAGTCGAGTTGGGTGAGGTCGCCGCCGGAGCCCCAGAACCACGGCAGGAACTGGAAGCTGCCCTCCTCGGTGTTGATCGCCGAGAAGGTGATGCCCTTCTTGCCCGCCGCCTTGATCTTCTTGAGGGCCGTGGTGAGGGACGGCCAGTCCTTGATGCCGGCCGGGTCGACGTGCGCGGCGGAGAGGACCTTCTTGTTGTAGTAGAGGGCGAGGGTGTTGGCGCCGATGGGGACGCCGTAGGCCGCGTTGTCGAGGGTGCCCGCGCCGATGATGTTCTTCTGGATCGCGGCCGTGTCGAGGCCGAGGTCGCTGGTCCTGGTGAGAATGCCGGCCTCCACGAGGGTGGAGACGACCGGGTTGTCGACCAGCATCACGTCGGGCGCGTTGCCCTGCTGGGCGGCCAGCAGTGCCTTGTTGCCCAGGTCCGTGGTGTCGTACGCGGTGCGCTTGACCTTGACCCCGGCCTCGGTGCCGCACGCCGTGACGCGCTTGCCCCAGTCGGAGGAGGCGTCGAACTGCGGGTAGGGGTCCCAGAAGGTGTACGTCGAGGACGAACCGGACGAGGAGGAGCCGGAGCCGCCGCCGCACGCGGTGACGGTGGCGAGGGCACAGGCGGTGGCTATGGCTGCGGTCAGGGTGCGGCGGGTGCTTCTCACGGGGTACCTCGTTGTCGGGAGAGGGACGTACGGAGGGACGTGCGGAGGGACGTGCGGAGGGACGTGCGGAGGGACGCGCGGAGGGACGCGCGGATTCAGGACGTGGGCAGCCAGACACGCATGCCGCCGTCCGCGCGGTTGGCCCAGGCGTAGTAGGGGATCGCGGTGAGTTCGACGGGGTCGCCGGCCGGCGGGGCGTCGTGACCGGCGGCGGGACGGTAGGGCCACCAGGAACCGTCGTTGGCGAGGGTGCGGCGGCGGCCGGCGGCCAGCACGGTGGTGACGCCGCCGAGCAGGTCGGGGCGCTGTTTGACGGCGAGGGGGCGGGCGGTGTCGAGGACGATGTCGTCCAGGCCGCCGCCGAGGTGGTCCGCCTGTTCCAGGCAGTACACGAGCGGGCCGCGTTCGATCGCCGCGCAGCCGCGCACGGCGTCCACGCGCGGGTCGGCCGCGGTGAGCCTGGCGTCCAGGGCGAGTTCGAGGATCACCCGGTCGCCGGGGGCCCAGGTCCGCTCCAGACGCAGCCAGCCGTCCTCGACGGGCGCGTCCGTGCCGTCGTACGTCCGGTCGCCGTCGTGCACCCGGAACGCGTCGCACCACTGCGGGACGCGGAGGGACAGGGTCCAGGGGGTCCCGGGTGTCTCCTCCACGGTCAGGGCGATCGTGCCGTGCCACGGGTAGTCGGTCTCGGCGCGTACGACGACGGGGGCGCCGGCCAGGTCCGCGCGGTACTCGCCGGTGACGTACTGGTGGATCTGGAGACCACCGGCGTCGGTGGACGCGAGGTAGTGCTCCAGGGAGGCCAGCAGCCGCATGACGTTGGGCGGGCAGCAGGCGCAGCGGAACCAGCGGGTGCGGCGGGCCGACTGGTCGCCGCCGGGATCGGTGTGGCCGTCGCGGACCTGGAGCGGGTTCACGTACAGCCAGCGCTCGCCGTCCAGGGAGACTCCGGCCAGGAAGCCGTTGTACAGCGTGCGTTCGATCAGGTCGCCGTAGCGGGCCTCGCCGGTGAGCAGGGCCATGCGCCAGCTCCACTGGACGGAGGCGATGGCGGCGCAGGTCTCGCAGTAGGCGCGCTCGTTGGGGAGTTCGTACGGGTCGCCGAAGTCCTCCTCGTCGTGGTGGGCGCCGAGCCCGCCGGTGAGATGGGTCTTCGTCGCCACCATGGCCTGCCACAACCGCTCGGTGGCCGCGCGGAGTTCGGCGTCGGCCGTCTCGGAGGCCAGGTCGGCTGCCGCGGCCAGCAGATACAACTGCCGTACGGCGTGGCCCTCCACGGTGGTCGCCTCGCGCAGCGGGACCCGGTCCTGGCAGTAGGCCTCGCCGCCGAGCAGGCCGTGGCCGTGCCGGTCGACGAAGTAGCCGGCCAGGTCGAGGTAGCGGCGTTCGCCGGTCTCCCGGTAGAGCTCGACCAGGGCCGTCTCGATCTCGGGGTGGCCGTCGATGCCGTCGAGGGGCTTGCCGCTGCCGGGGGCGCCGAATACCGAGTCGACATGGTCGGCGAAACGGCGTGCCACGTCGAGGAGTTCGGGGCGTCCGGTGGTGCGGTGGTGGGCGACGGCCGCCTGGATGAGGTGGCCCGCGCAGTACAGCTCGTGACCCCAGCGCAGATCCTGGTAGCGCTCGCCGTTCCTCCGGAGCTGGAACCAGGTGTTGAGATAGCCGTCGGGCTGCTGGGCGGCCGCGACCAGGGCGATGATCCGGTCCACGTCGGCGGCCAGGCTCCCGGCGGGATTCTCGGCCAGTTGCCAGGCGGCGGCCTCCAGCCACTTGTAGACGTCGGTGTCGAGGAACGGGTACGCGCCCTGGAACACGCCCTCGGCCGTGCCCGCCGCCAGCCGCAGGTTGTGCAGGTTGCCCGCAGACTCCAGCAGGCCAGGTCCCTGGGGGATGGAGATGCGCGCGTTGACCTCGCGGCGGGTGTGCCAGAAACCGGCGCCGATCGTGACGGGCGCGGGGCGCAGCGCGCCGAGGGCACCGGGAGTGGGGTGGACGGGTCCCGTGCCGGGGAGGGCGGCGGAGCGTGTGCGGTGCATGGTTCTCCGGTTCTCGTCGGAACGCGTTCGACAGGTCGTACCTCGTTCGGGAACGGGTACGGCGGGGCCTTCGGGAACGAGTGCGGCGGGGCCTTCGGATGTGGGTGCGGCGGGGCGCTCGACTACGGCTACGGGTACGGCGGCTGCTCGGGTACGGCGGTACGGCCGGCTGCTGTGGAACTCGTTTGAGCAACCGTTTTCCTGCCGGAAAGTAGAGGGGAGACGGCCGGAGGGGTCAAGGGGCGCGACGCAGATTTTTCTCCGCTGCTCCGGCTCTGGCCCGTACCTCTGGCCGCTGGCACGATGGGGTCGCTAATGTCGTCGGCGAGGGACAACGACGTCCCGGTCGACGCGAAGGAAAAGGATTGCCCGTGACTTCTGCTCCGCGCTCGTCCTCCGCCGGCCGGGCCAAGCTCGCCGATGTCGCCGCCCTCGCGGGGGTCAGTGTGGGTACGGCGTCGAAGGCGCTGAACGGCGGCGGACGGATGCGGCCCGAGACCCGCCGGCGGGTTCTCGACGCCGTGGAGTCGCTCGGCTTCCGGCCCAACCAGCACGCGCAGAGCCTGCATACCGGTCGCAGCTGGACGGTCGGTCTGATGACGACGGACGGCATCGGCCGCTTCTCCACCCCCGTGCTGCTCGGCGCGGAGGACGCGCTCGGCGCCGGGAAGATCTCCGTGCTGCTGTGCGACACCCGGGGCGACTCGATCCGGGAGCAGCACCATCTGCGCAATCTGATGGACCGCAGGGTGGACGGCATCATCGTCACCGGCCGCCGCACGGACCCGCGCCCGCCGCTGACCGGCGTCGACCCGATCCCCATCGTCTACGCGCTCTCGCCGTCCATCGACCCGGCCGACACCTCCGTCGTCTCCGACGACCGGGGCGGCGCCCAGCTCGCCGTCGAACATCTGCTGGCCGCGGGCCGGACCCGGATCGCGCATGTCACCGGCCCGGAGCACCACGCGGCCGCCCGCGACCGCGCCCGGCACGCGGCCGAGCACCTGGGGCGCTCCTCGCTGCGACTGGCCACCGGGCGCGTGCACTTCGGCGAGTGGAGCGAGGCGTGGGGGCGCCGGGCCGCCGACGCGGTGCTGCGCACGGCCCCCGACACCGACGGTTTCTTCTGCGGCAACGACCAGATCGCGCGGGGGGTCGCCGACGCGCTGCGCGAGCGGGGCGTGGACGTCCCCGGCGACATCGCCGTCGTCGGCTACGACAACTGGGACACCATGGCGCTGGCCTGCCGCCCGCCGCTCACCACCATCGACATGGACCTCACCGAGATCGGCCGGATCGCCGCGCTGCGCCTCCTGGAAGCCATCGACGCCGTCGGCGCGGAGCCGGAGCCGGGGGGCGTCCACACGGTCCCGTGCCGGCTGGTGGTTCGCGAGTCGAGCTGATCGGAGACTCTGACAGGAGACTCAGCTTCCGGCCTTCCGACCTTCCGGCTCCGACCTTCCGGCTCCGGCCTCCCGGCCTCCCGGCCTCCCGGCCTCCCGGCCTCCCGGCCTCCCGGCCTCCCGGCCTCCCGGCAGCTCCGGGCGTGCGTCGCGTGCCGCGGTGAGTGGCGCAGCAGTTGGGGTCGACGTCGTCCCCAGCGCGGTGTGACGGCGGGGTGAACGCGGTTCGAAACCCCGGTTCGTTGTGTCCCGGGAACCTCGAACTGACCTTTACTTGACCGGGAGATGGGCTTCTCCTGGTTCCGGAGGGGATAGGTGGGCGACCACGCTCTACGCGTGTAGTTCCGCACGCCTCGACACGGCACGTCCCCCTGCCCCCGTCACCCCAGTCCCAGGAGTCCGTATGCCCGTCAATCCCCTGAACCGCCGGGAGTTCGTGAAGAAGTCGGCCGTCACCGGTGCGGCCGTGGCCGTCGGCGGCGTGGTCGCGGCGGCCCCCGCGCAGGCGGCGGACCGCAAGCCCCCGAAGCCGCCGCGCACCTGGTCGTTCTCGATTCTGGGCACCACCGACCTGCACAGCCACGTCTTCGACTGGGACTACTACACGGACGCGGCGTACAAGGACAGCAAGGGCAACTCGGTCGGCGTCGCGCGCGTCGCGACCCTCGTCAAGCAGCAGCGCGCCGCGAAGGGCGAGGACCACGTCCTGCTCGTCGACGCCGGCGACATCATCCAGGGCACCTCGCTGGCGTACTACTACGCACGCGTCGACCCCATCGTCGCCGCCGACGGCAAGTGCGGCCCCAAGCACCCCATGGCCATCGCGATGAACGCCATGCGGTACGACGCCGCCGCACTCGGAAACCACGAGTTCAACTACGGGATCGAGACGCTGCGCAGATTCGAGCAGCAGTGCCACTTCCCGTTGCTCGGCGCCAACGCGCTGGACGCGAAGACCCTGCGCCCGGCCTTCCAGCCGTACACCGTGAAGCGCATCCGCGTCCCCGGCGCCCCGGACATCAAGGTCGGCATCCTCGGTCTGACCAACCCCGGAATCGCCCTGTGGGACAAGGACAACGTCGCCGGGAAGATGGCGTTCACCGGGCTCGTCGAGCAGGCGAAGAAGTACGTCCCGCGGATGCGCGCTCTCGGCTGCGACGTCGTGTTCCTCACCGACCACTCGGGCCTGGACGGCAGTTCGTCGTACGGCAGCGAACTCCCCTACGTGGAGAACGCCTCCAACCTCGTCGCCCAGCAGGTCCCCGGCATCGACGCGATCCTCGTGGGCCACACCCACACCGAGGTCTCGTCGTACACGGTCACCAACACCGAGACCGGCAAGGACGTCGTCCTCTCCGAGCCCTACTGCTACGGCATGCGGCTGACCGTCTTCGACTTCGAGCTCGAACTCGTCCGCGGCCAGTGGAAGGTCACCAGCACCAAGGCGCAGACCCTCAACAGCAACACCGTCGAGGAGGACGCCGAGATCACCCGGCTGATCAAGGCGGACCACGACCTGGTGGTCAAGTACGTCAACACGCCTGTCGGCACCTGTACGGCCGACCTCTCGGCGGCGGAGGCGTGCTGGAAGGACGTCCCCGTCATGGACTTCATCCACCAGGTGCAGATGGCGGCCGTCGCCACCGGTCTGTCGACGGCCGACGCGGCCCTGCCGCTGATCTCCGTCGCCGCGCCCTTCAGCCGCACCGCCGACATCCCGCAGGGCGACGTCACCATCCGCGACGTCGCCGGGCTCTACATCTACGACAACACCCTGTACGGCAAGAAGTTGACGGGTGCCCAGCTCAAGGACTACCTGGAGTACGCGGCGAAGTACTACCACCAGGTCCCCTCCGGCACGGCGGTGGACACCGCCACCCTCACCAACGCCAACAGCTTCTGGGACTACATGTACGACACGGCGGCGGGCGTCTCCTACGAGATCGACATCGCGCAGCCGGAGGGGTCGAGGATCAAGAACCTCTCCTACAACGGCACCGCGGTCGCCGCCGACCAGGTCTTCGTCGTCGCCGTCAACAACTACCGGGCCAACGGCGGCAGCGGCTACCCGCACATCGCGGCCGCCGACATCGCCTACAGCTCCACCAACGAGATCCGCCAGCTGATGATCGACTACGTGACGGCCAAGGGCACGCTGAACCCGGCGGACTTCGCGGTGGCCAACTGGAAGCTGACGCAGGACGGCACGCCCGTCTTCTGATCCGGCGCGCTCGGCGCACCTGTCCCGCACAGAACGCGGCCCAGGCCTCACCGGAGACGGTGAGGCCTGGGCCGCCCGCCTTTGACCTGGTCCCTGCCCGCGCCCGGCGCTCCAGGGGTTCCAGCGGGCACCCGGATGACAAGGGGCATAGCCTGAAATTGCACGTTTGGGTGCTTATGCGTGCGTCGACCGATGGAGAAGGTGAGTGCGATGCGCGTGATGCTCAGGGCCACCATGGACACGGAAAAGGCCAACGAGCTCATCCGCGGCGGGAAGTTGCAGCAGTTGATGCAGGAAACGATGGAGAAGCTCAAGCCGGAGGCGGCCTACTTCACCACCAACGACGGCAACCGCGCCTGCTACCTGGTCTTCGACCTGCAGGACAGCAGCCAAATCCCGGTGATCGCCGAGCCGTTCTTCATGAGCCTCGGCGCCCGCATCGAGCTCTCCCCGGTCATGAATGCCGACGACCTCCAGAAGGGCCTGTCCCAGCTGGGCTGACGGCGGAGCAGGGTGCGCAGGCGTATCCGGGCCGGACTTGCAGGCGTGTCCGGGCCGGGGCGCGCCGCCCTATCCGGCCAGACGTCCGGAGGTCTGGCCCGACGGGCCGGTGTCGTGTCCGCCGGTGCGGGGCCGTGTACGGCCGGGGCCCCGCACCGTGAGATCCGGATCAGCTGAAGATGATCATTGAGCCCTGGGCGAGACTCCGGGTCGCCGCGGCGTGCAGGCCCAGCCAGACGTGACGTTCGCGGGCGAAGGGGCTGGAGTCGTACGGGGCCGGAGCGGCGGGCTCCTCCAGCTCCGTGGGGGCGCTCGGAGGCTGCGGTGGCGTCGGGGGGTTGGCCGGGTCGATGCCGATCGAGGGGGCCACGAACTCGAGTTCGCGCAGGAGGGCGTGGGAGGAGCCCAGGGGCCCGCCGCCCGCGAGGAGTTCGTCGTTGGCCAGCGGGTGCGGGAACTCGACCGGCACGTACGCCCCCGCGTGGTCGTAGTGCCAGACCAGATGCGACTGCTGGGCGTTCGTCTCGAACATCTCCAGCAACTGCTCGTAGTCGCCGCCCAGTTCGTCGACCGGCGCGACCGCGAGCCCGCACATCTGGAGCAGGTACGCGCGGCGCAGGAAGTGCAGCGCGTCGTAGTCGAAGCCGGCGACCGGGGCCACGTCACCCGACAGGCCCGGCATGTACGCGTACACCGGCACCGGGGGGAGTCCGGCCTCGGCGAGCACCTTGTCGTAGAGCGCGAGTTCCTCGGCGAAGGGGTTGTCGGGGGTGTGGCACAGCACGTCGACGAGCGGGACCAACCACAGGTCACAGGCCAACAGACGGCTCCTCTTGCTCCTTGGGGTGCAGGGTGGTCAGGGCAGCGTAGTGCGCGTGGCGGTGTTGTGAAGAGGCCGGTACGCAAGTAGGTCCCCGGGTTGGCCGGGGTTGGTCCGCCGCCTGGGGGCCGGGCCCCCATCCCCCCGATCGCCCGGAGGGGGTGTCCTCAAACACGGGACCGGGTGGAACCGGGTCCCGGTCCGCGTCTCAGGGGGAGTCGAGGCGCTCGATGAGGGCGAGCGCGTGCTCGTTGTACGCCGCCACGATCGCCCGCGCCGTGTCGGCGTCGCGGCGCGCGAGCGCGTCCACCAGTTCCGTGTGGCCGGACCACAGCTGGCCTCTGAGGTCGGCGACCCGGCGCAGGTGCTGGACCGTGCAGACCCAGGACTGGACCCGCAGCCGGTGCAGGAAGTCGCCGAGGTAGGTGTTGCCGAAGAGGCTGCTGAGCTCGCGCCAGAAGCGCAGGTCGTAGCCGATGAGGATGTTCAGGTCGCCGGCGGAGGCCGCGCGCTGGGCCTCCTCGCCACGGCGCCGGACGCCCGCGAGGGCGGCGAGCGCGCGGGGGTCGTCGGCCTGCCGCATGCCCTCGGCCACGAGGCTCTGGAACATGCCCTCCGTGATCAGGCTGCGCGCCTCGACCATGCCGCGGTAGTCGGCGGCGGAGTACTCGTGCACCCGGAAGCCGCGGTGCTGGTCCGCGTCCAGGAGCCCCTGGGCCGACAGGTCGACCAGGGCCTCGCGGACGGGGGTGGCGGAGACGCCGTACTGCTCGGCGATCTCCTTCACCGTGAACTCCTGGCCCGGCCGGAGGCGACCCCCGAGCACCTCGTCACGGAGCGCGTCCGCGATCTGCTGCCGCAGGGTGCTGCGGGTTACGGCGCCCGTGCCGCCGGTGCGGGCCATGGTGGTGGTCTCACTCCCCCATCGCGTGGGTAGGTGCGCGTTCTACTCGCGTATCTCTTCGAGCAGGCCACCTTACGCCGTGGGGGTCGGCGGACGGATTCTCCGGCACCCCCGAAGGGGCCCGGACAACCGCGCGACCGACCCCCACAAGGGCGGGAACCCCTACGGCCTCACACTGTGTGCTCGTCCGCCACCGACAGTGCCTCGTCCAGGGCCGCGAGGCCCTCCTTGGCCTCGGCCTCGGTGATGTTGCACGGCGGTACGACGTGGGTGCGGTTCATGTTGATGAAGGGCCACAGACCGCGGGCCTTGGCCGCGGCACCGAACGCGGCCATCGGCGCGTTCGCCTCGCCCGTCGCGTTGTACGGGACCAGTGGTTCCCGGGTCTCCCGGTCCTTCACCAGCTCCAGCGCCCAGAAGACGCCGGTGCCGCGCACCTCGCCGACACTCGGGTGCCGCTCGGCCAGCTCGCGCAGCCCCGGTCCGAGGACGGTCTCGCCGATGACCGCGGCCTGGTCGACGATCCCCTCCTCCTCCATGGCGTTGATCGTCGCGACGGCGGCGGCGCAGGCCAGCGGGTGCCCGGAGTAGGTGAGCCCGCCCGGGTAGGGCCGCCTGGCGAAGGTCTCGGCGATGGCGGCGGAGATCGCCACTCCGCCCAGCGGCACATAGCCGGAGTTCACGCCCTTGGCGAAGGTCATCAGGTCCGGCGTCACCTCGTAGTGGTCGGCGGCGAACCACTTGCCGGTCCGGCCGAACCCGGCCATGACCTCGTCCAGGACGAAGACGATCCCGTACCGGTCGCAGATCTCCCGCACTCCGGCGAGGTAGCCGGCCGGCGGCGTCATGATCCCCGCGGTGCCCGGGATCGTCTCCAGGATGAGAGCCGCTATGGTCGCGGGCCCCTCGAAGACGATCGTGTCCTCCAGGTGCTGGAGCGCGCGCTCGCACTCCTGCCGCTCACTGTCGGAGTGGAAGGGGCTGCGGTACAGGAACGGCGCCCAGAAGTGGACGACACCGGCGGCTCCGCTGTCGTTCGGCCAGCGCCGCGGGTCGCCGGTGAGGTTGATCGCGGTGGAGGTGGCACCGTGGTACGAGCGGTAGGCGGAGAGCACCTTGGGGCGGCCGGTGTGCAGCCGGGCCATCCGCGTGGCGTTCTCGACGGCCTCGGCGCCGCCGTTGGTGAAGAAGATCTTGTCCAGATCGCCCGGGGTCCGCTCGGCGATCAGCCGGGCCGCCTCCGAACGCGCCTCGACGGCGAAGGCGGGCGCGAACGTGGACAGGGTCGCGGCCTGCTCCTGGATCGCGGCGACGACCTTCGGGTGCTGGTACCCGATGTTGGTGAAGACGAGCCCACTGGTGAAGTCCAGATACCGCTTGCCTTCGTAGTCCCAGAAGTACGACCCCTCCGCGCCGGCGACGGCGAGCGGGTCGATGAGCTCCTGCGCGGACCAGGAGTGGAACACGTGCGCGCGGTCCGCGGCCTTCACGGCGGCGCCGGCCTGGGGGTTGGGCTGAGGGGTCATGCGGCGAAGCGTAAATGTCCACGGACCGGGCGCGGTATCGGCGTCCTGTCTGTGGTCCGGGGCTTTCCGCGACAGTCTGTCGGGCTTGGCCGAGGACTGGGCACACGTTCCGGAGCGTCCGGCGGCCCCATCTCGTCGATCCCCCGGCGGCGGACGTCAAGGCGACGGCGGGACCTGTTACTAAAACGGGATCAGTCGTGACGGAACCGTAGACACCGCCCCACCCACCTCCCCGTATGGCGCACTATCCTCGGTCTGTTGCACACATATGGGGGAGGGTGGGCGCGGCCATGGAGAACTTGGGGGCAGGGGATCCGCAGCAGATCGGGGCGTACCGACTGCTGGCGCGGCTCGGTGCCGGAGGGATGGGCCACGTCTATCTCGCGCGGTCCGACCGGGGACGTACGGTCGCCGTCAAACTCGTCCGGCCGGAACTCGCCGAGCAGGAGGAGTTCCGGGCACGCTTCCGCCAGGAGGTGCAGGCGGCGCGCCGGGTCGGCGGGCTGTGGACCGCACCCGTGCTGGACGCGGACACCGAGGCCGCGATCCCCTGGGTGGCCACCGGCTATGTCGCGGGGCCCTCGCTCCAGGCCGTCGTCGGGCGCGACCACGGCGCACTGCCCGAGCGTTCCGTGCGCATCCTCGCCGCGGGCCTCGCGCACGCGCTGAAGGACATCCACGCCGCGGGCCTCATCCACCGCGACCTCAAGCCCTCGAACGTCCTCGTCACCATCGACGGCCCCCGCGTCATCGACTTCGGCATCGCACGCGCCCTGGAGACGGTGACCGACGGCGGCCTGACCCACACCGGGGCGCTCGTCGGCTCGCCCGGGTTCATGGCCCCCGAGCAGGTGCGCGGCGACCGTGTCACGCCCGCGTGCGACATCTTCTGCCTCGGCTCCGTCCTGTCGTACGCGGCCACCGGAACCCTTCCGTTCGGGGCGGCCAACAGCGGTGTGCACGCCATGATGTTCCGTATCGCGCAGGAGGACCCCGACCTGACGGGTGTGCCCGAGGGCCTCGCCGACCTCGTGCGGGACTGTCTGCGCAAGGACCCCGGCGCCCGGCCCGGTCTCGACGAGATCCTGGAACGCACGGGCGCGGAGGACACCGTCTCGGAAGGGCGCACCCTCGACCCCTGGCTGCCCGGCTCGCTGGTGGCCCAGCTCGGGCGCCACGCGGTGCAGTTGCTCGACAGGGAGAACCCCGACGACGGACAGGCGCAGCCCCGGTCCGGTGCTCCGGCGCTCGGTGCCGCTCCCGCGAGGCCGGCCCTGCCGCCCGCATCCGCGGCGCCGGTCCCGGCCCCGGACTTCTCCAAGCCGCCGGCCGGCTCGCCCGCTTCCTCGGCCTCCGCCGCCTCCTCGACGCCCTCGGCCTCCTCCTCGGCGCCCGCCGCGTCCGCCGAGGCCTCCCCGGAGCACGCGCCCACGCCCGCCGAGGAGGGCTCCACCCCGCCTCCCCCCGGGCAGCCCGGCCCCGTGAACCATCTCCCCACCGTCATCGGGGGCTCGGGCGCGACACCTCCTCCGGTGGCGCCGGCCGGTCCGCACCCCGCGTACGGCTACCCGCAGCAGCACCCGCAGGCCGCCGGCCAGGGCCCGGCCCACCCCGCGTACGGCTATCCGCAGGCCGGCTGGGGCTCGCCCCAGCCGCCGTACGGCTCGACGCCTCCCTACGGTCCGGGTGTCGCCGCGGGCCCGTACGGACCCGGTGGCGCGACCCCTCCGCCCTACGGCCCGACCCCTCCGTACGGCCCCGTGGCCGCCCCGTTCGGCTCCGAGCCGCCGCGCAGGAGCGGCCGGTCCACCGCCCTCCTCGTCGTCGTGGCCCTGGTCGTCGCGCTCGGCGCGGGCGGCAGCGTGTACGCGCTGTTGAAGGGCGGCGCGGGCGGGGGCGGCCAGGACGACCCCAAGGCGTCCACCCCGGCCTCCGGCGGGACGACACCGGGGCAGAGCGCGTCGCAGACGCCGACCGCCGACTCCGGGTTGCCCAGCGCCGGGACGACGCAGGGCGGCACCGTCCCGCAGGCGTTCCTCGGCACCTGGGACGCCGCCATCGACAACGCCACCGGCCACCACACGCGTCGCCTGACCATCCAGCAGGGCGAGGTCGGCGACACGGTGCTGACGGTCACCGCGGACGGCAGTACCTACCACTGCGTCTTCCAGGCCGCCCTCGCCGCGGCTCCGGGGCCCGGGGGGCCGCTGGAGATCGGCCCCTCCCAGGTCACCGTCGGTGAACCGCCGTCCTGCAAGCCGGGTGACGCCTCCGAGGTCACCCTCCTGCCGGACGGCCGGCTGCGGCGGGCGAAGACCGGCTCGGCAGCCGAGGCCGAGCTGACCTACACGAAGACCGGCTGAGCCCGGAACCCCGCCGGGGGACCCGCCCGGGGGTCCGCGGGCAGTGGCCGGGGGACCCCGGGGAAGGCGCCGACTGCCGCGCTGTCCAGGGCTGTTGAAGTTCACTTCCCGTATGTGGGTTGTTTCCGGCCGGAGCCGTACGGTGACCGCACCGCACCGCAGTGCTCGGGGGAGTGGCTCACGTGGAGTGGCTGAGCGCAGAGAACGTCGTGGCCGTCGGGACCGCCGTCATCGGTGTCGTCTCCTCCGCCGTGATGGTCTGGTACGAGCGAAGGGTGCCGCGCCGCTGGGGGCACCCCCACGCCCTTGAGGCAGTGGGGGAGGTCGGCTACCGCGTCCAGATGGACAATCCGATCGGCGACGACGTCCGCTCCGGACGCGCGAGCGTACGGCTCGGGCTGTTCGACGAGGTCCCCGGCATGTCCGACGCCACCCTCGTGCTGCTGCGGATCGAGAACGACGGCTCGCAGAGCATCGCCGGGGACGACTACACGAGCCATGAACGGCACGGCCTGACCGCGGTGTTCACCGGCCGCACCATCCGCGGTGTGTCCGTGACCCAGCCGCCCGGCACCGACCATCTGATGGACCATTTCACCTCGGCCGCCGGGCTCGGCTACGGGGACGGCACACTGCGCATCCCGCGGGTCCCGCTCAACCGGGGCGAGCACTTCAAGCTGCTCGTCCTGCTGTCGGGCGGCGACGTGGGATGTCCGATACGGATCGTCGGCGGCATCCGGGACGGCGAGGTCCGGCCCAACCGCAGTACGACACCGGACGACCAGCCGCCGCTGTTCAGCCGCGCGGCCCGGCTGATCACCGTGCTGCTGACGGTGTGCGTCGTCACGCTCGCCCTGATCGTCGTCCTGCGCGACGACACCCCGCCGCCGATCGGCTGCGAGCGGGGCACGCTGACCGTCACCGGCTCGACGGCCTTCGAGCCCGTGATGCGCGAACTGGCCGGGAAGTACGAGCACGACTGCCAGGGCTCCACGATCACGGTGGACGCCCACGGCAGCACGGCCGGCGTGCGCGAGCTCGACACGGCGGGGAAGGCGTCGGAGAAAGGGTCCCCGGCCCTCGTCGCCCTCTCCGACGGCCCCAAGCCGGGCGACTTCCCGCAGCTGCGGGAGAACCGGATCGCGGTTTCGGTCTTCACGCTGGTCGTCAACGACTCCGTCCCGGTCAGGAACCTGTCGCTGACCGACGTACGACGGCTGTACCGCGGTGAGATCAAGAACTGGAAGCGGCTCGGCGGACCCGACAGGCCCGTCCTCCTCGTCAGCCGGGACGCCAACTCCGGTACCCGGCAGGTGTTCCAGTGCCGGGTGCTCGGGCGCGGCGAGATCGCCAACTCCTCGCTGGACTGCGTCCACAAGGACGACGCGACGGCACCGCTCGTGCGCTGCGAACTCGACTCCACCGAGCAGGTGCTGAACACGGTCGCGAGGCTCCCCGGCGCGATCGGCTACAGCGAACTCAACGACGCCACCGGGCACAAGGGCCTGCACCGGATCAGCCTCAGCGGTCACGCCGCCTCGGTCGAGGACCTGGAGCACGGCACCTCGGACTACCCGTACCGCGAGATCGAGTACGCCTACACCTATGGACAGCCGCCCGCCGACTCCCTCGCCTCCAGCTTCCTCTCCTACGTCAGCCGGGGCAGCGGCCAGGACGTCGTCCGCACCCACGGCCATCTCCCGTGCGGGACGCCGGTCGGGCTGAGGATCTGCGGGGCCGGGTGACGCTGCGGCAGCCCGCCAGCCCGCCAGCCCGCCAGCCCGCCAGCCCGCCAGCCCGGCACACGCGCCGTGCGGGACCGCTATCGGGGCTCGGGCGGGCGCTGGCGGGGCATGTTCGGGCGGGTTCCCGGTGGCAGAGGGGCGCGCCCGTTCAGGGGTGAGCCGTCGGGCCGGGGCGCTCCCGCCGAGGACGACTGGATCCCCAGCGGCGTCGGCCCCGTACGGAACTCCACCATCCAGTCCGCCGTCTCGGTGCGCACCAGTTCCGTGACGTCCTCCGAGAAGCGGCGCAGCACCCCGATGCACCGGTCCGCCGCCTCGCTGGCCGTCCCGTCCGCGGGCCCGAGGACCTCCCGGACGCTCTCGGACGCCCAGTCGAACTGAAGTGCCTGAAGCCGCCGCTGCACGGCCTGTGCGGTGGCCACATCCCTTATCCATCCGGAGGTCACTCCGAAGAACCGGTCGACGGCGACGCAGGAGACCGCGAGCAGCAGTGCCAGATATCCCCAGGGAGCCGCCCCTCGCACGGACCCGGTGAGGTCGAGCAGCGGCAGCGCGGCCCCGGTGACGGCTCCCAGCGAGGCCCCGCACCGCAGCAGCCGCGCCCCCCGCCGCTTCCACACGCGGTCGGAGAGGTACCAGGCGGCCGTGTCGAGCGCCCCTTGCTCCACCCACTGGTAGAGCTCATGGAGCCGCTCGGCGGGCTCCCCCCAGTCGCCGAGCGGAAACGGCCGACTGGTCAGGTCGCCCGGCCGCAGCCCCGCCGCGCCCTCGCTCCGCCCGTCCTGGGGCGGCCCCTCCGGCTGCATCTCCGGCTGACTCACCCGGCACTCCCTAGTTGACGACGGTGATGGACGGTGATGACTGACGACGGTGACGACGGTGGCGCAGATGACACTGCGTGATGTCGTGTGACGCGTGGTGCAAATGCGCCGCCCCCTTCCTACCGCCCAATGGGTGGCGATGGACCGGGTTTACCGGCTTTTCCGCCTGGAAGAGGGTCTTGATCAGGTATAGGCGCTGTGACGGTGTCACTCGAAAGAGTGCTTGGGCGACGGGCCCGTCGACCACGTAGGCTCGTGCTGGACAGGAAAAACGGTCCACACAGCCGTACTCGAAACCAGGAGCTGATCGTGATTCCCGGTGGTGGCCAGCCCAATATGCAGCAGTTGTTGCAGCAGGCCCAGAAGATGCAGCAGGACCTGGCGAACGCGCAGGAGGAGCTGGCGCGGACGGAGGTCGGGGGCCAGTCGGGCGGCGGCCTGGTGAAGGCGACCGTGACGGGTTCCGGAGAGCTCCGCGGTCTGGTGATCGACCCGAAGGCGGTCGACCCCGAGGACACCGAGACGCTCGCCGACCTGATCGTCGCGGCCGTCCAGGCGGCGAACGAGAACGCGCAGGCGCTCCAGCAGCAGACGCTCGGCCCGCTCACTCAGGGGCTCGGCGGCGGCAGCGGCATTCCCGGTCTGCCCTTCTAAGACCGGTGGCGGCCAACTACCGTACGCACCAGGAAGAAACGTAAGACGGACCCAGGCGGTACCAGGACACTCGGAAAGGCAATCCGTTGTACGAAGGCGTGGTTCAGGACCTCATCGACGAACTGGGGCGGCTCCCCGGCGTCGGTCCCAAGAGCGCGCAGCGGATCGCCTTCCACATCCTCCAGGCGGAGCCGACGGACGTGCGCCGGCTCGCGCAGACCCTCCTGGAGGTCAAGGCGAAGGTCCGCTTCTGCGCGACCTGCGGCAATGTGGCGCAGGAGGAGTTGTGCAACATCTGCCGCGACCCGCGCCGCGACCTCTCGGTGATCTGTGTGGTGGAGGAGCCGAAGGACGTCGTCGCGGTCGAGCGCACGCGTGAGTTCCGCGGCAAGTACCACGTGCTCGGCGGCGCGATCAGCCCGATCGAGGGCGTCGGCCCGGACGACCTGCGGATAAGGGAACTGCTGGCCCGCCTCGCCGACGGCGCGGTCACCGAGCTCATCCTGGCCACGGACCCGAACCTGGAGGGCGAGGCCACGGCCACGTATCTCGCCCGCATGATCAAGCCCATGGGCCTCAAGGTCACCCGCCTGGCCAGCGGCCTCCCGGTGGGTGGCGACCTGGAATACGCGGACGAGGTCACGCTCGGCCGCGCCTTCGAGGGGAGACGACTTCTAGATGTCTGACGCCACGCTGCACGAGACCAGCCCGGACCCCGACGACTTCGTGGTCCAGATCGCGGACCAGGTCGAGAGCTTCCTGGTCGCCGTCACCGAGGTGGCCAAGGGCGACGAGCCGGACTCGGCCGTGCCCTTCCTCCTCCTGGAGGTCTCCCAACTCCTCCTGGCCGGCGGCCGTCTCGGCGCGCACGAGGACATCGTCCCCGACGAGCGCTACGAGCCGGACCTCGGCCCGGAGGGGGACGTGGACGAACTCCGCGAGCGTCTTGCCGTGATGCTGGAGCCGATCGACGTCTACTCCGAGGTCTTCGATCCCTACGAGCCCCGCAAGGCGCCCGTCCCGGCCCGTATCTCCGACGACCTGGCCGACGTCATGGCCGACCTGCGCCACGGCATGGCCCACTATCGTGCGGGCCGCACCACGGAAGCCCTGTGGTGGTGGCAGTTCTCCTACTTCTCCAACTGGGGCTCCACCGCATCCGCGACCCTGCGTGCCCTGCAGTCCGTGGTGGCCCATGTCCGGCTGAACCAGCCCCTGGAGGAGCTCGACGGCCTCGACACCGACCAGGAGATCGGCGAGGAAGCCCTCGCGGAGGAGGCCGGCAAGGTGATGGCGGAGGAGATCGCGGGGCCGCTCGGCCTGCGCACGGTCAAGTAGTCGGCCGCGTTCCGGCGGAGGTCCGGCCGCGCTCCGGCGGAGATCCGCGGTGGGGTCGGCCGCGCTCCGGCGAGGTCCCGGTGTGACTCGGGGCACTTTCGGAGTGGCGGGGCTTCGGCGCGGGCAGGTGCCGTCTCGGAGCGGCCGGATGTCCCTTAGTGACCTGACAGCCCGGAGTGATCACGTCGTGAGCGGGACATCTCACGATGTGATACCTCGGAAGGGAAATCCGGCCGCTCGTTAGACTGAGCCGACCGCAGTTGTGCGGTGCAGAGACGGATTGACCGAGGAGCGCACGTGGGCCTTGTCGTGCAGAAGTACGGAGGTTCCTCCGTAGCCGATGCCGAGGGCATCAAGCGCGTCGCCAAGCGGATCGTGGAAGCGAAGAAGAACGGCCACCAGGTGGTCGTGGTCGTTTCCGCGATGGGCGACACGACGGACGAGCTGATCGATCTCGCCGAGCAGGTGTCTCCGATGCCCAGCGGGCGAGAGTTCGACATGCTGCTGACCGCCGGAGAGCGGATCTCCATGGCCCTGCTGGCGATGGCGATCAAAAACCTGGGCCACAGCGCCCAGAGCTTCACCGGCAGCCAGGCAGGCGTCATCACCGACTCGGTCCACAACAAAGCGCGGATCATCGACGTCACCCCGGGCCGTATCCGTACGGCGCTCGACGAGGGCAACATCGCCATCGTCGCCGGGTTCCAGGGCGTCTCGCAGGACAAGAAGGACATCACCACGCTGGGGCGCGGCGGGTCCGACACCACGGCCGTCGCGCTGGCCGCGGCGCTCGACGCCGAGGTGTGCGAGATCTACACCGACGTGGACGGCGTGTTCACCGCCGACCCGCGCGTGGTGAAGAAGGCGAAGAAGATCGACTGGATCGCCTTCGAGGACATGCTGGAGCTCGCCGCCTCCGGCTCCAAGGTGCTGCTCCACCGCTGTGTGGAATACGCCCGCCGTTACGACATCCCGATCCATGTGCGCTCGTCCTTCAGCGGACTTCAGGGCACCTGGGTCAGCAGCGCACCACTCGTTCGAAAGACACAGCAGCAAGGGGACCAGAAGGTGGAGCAGGCCATCATTTCCGGTGTCGCTCACGACACCTCCGAGGCCAAGGTCACGGTCGTCGGTGTCCCGGACAAGCCGGGTGAGGCCGCCGCGATCTTCCGCGCCATCGCCAACGCCGAGATCAACATCGACATGATCGTGCAGAACGTGTCCGCGGCCACCACGGGCCTCACGGACATCTCCTTCACCCTCCCGAAGACCGAGGGCCGCAAGGCCATCGACGCCCTGGAGAAGGCGAAGGCCGTGATCGGCTTCGAGTCGCTGCGCTACGACGACCAGATCGGCAAGATCTCGCTCGTCGGCGCCGGCATGAAGACTAACCCCGGTGTCACGGCCGGCTTCTTCGAGGCGCTCACCGACGCGGGGGTCAACATCGAGCTGATCTCGACCTCCGAGATCCGCATCTCCGTCGTCACCCGCGCCGACGACGTCAACGAGGCGGTACGGGCCGTGCACAGCGCCTTCGGACTCGACTCCGACAGCGACGAAGCCGTTGTCTACGGAGGCACCGGGCGATGACTGGACGACCGACGCTCGCGGTCGTGGGAGCGACCGGGGCCGTCGGCACGGTGATGCTCCAGATCCTGTCCCAGCACGCGGACATCTGGGGCGAGATCCGTCTGATCGCCTCGCCGCGCTCGGTCGGCCGCAAGCTGGCCGTGCGCGGCGTCGAGGTCGAGGTGGTGGCCCTGTCGGAGGAGGCCTTCGACGGGGTCGACGTCGCCATGTTCGACGTTCCGGACGAGGTGGCCGCCCAGTGGGCGCCGATCGCCGCCGCCAAGGGCGCGGTCGTCGTGGACAACTCCGGCGCCTTCCGGATGGACCCGGAAGTGCCCCTCGTCGTCCCCGAGGTCAATCCGCACGCCGCCCGCGTGCGGCCGCGCGGGATCGTCTCCAACCCGAACTGCACGACCCTGTCCATGATCGTGGCGCTCGGCGCCCTGCACGCCGAGTTCGGGCTGCGCGAACTCGTCGTCTCCTCGTACCAGGCCGTCAGCGGCGCGGGCCGCGCGGGCGTCGACACGCTGCGCCGGCAGATGTCCCTCGTCGCGGGTACGGACCTGGGGAACAGCCCCGGTGACGTTCGCCGCGCGGTGGGCGACGACACGGGCCCGTTCCCGGAGCCGGTCGCCCTGAACGTGGTGCCGTGGGCCGGGTCGCTCGCCGAGGACGGCTGGTCCTCGGAGGAGATGAAGGTGCGCAACGAGACCCGCAAGATTCTCGGGCTGCCCCAGCTGAAGGTCGCCGTGACCTGCGTCCGCGTCCCCGTCGTCACCACGCACTCGCTGACCGTGCACGCCCGCTTCCAGGACGAGGTGACCGTCGACAAGGCGCGGGAGATCCTGGCCACCGCGCCCGGCGTCGTGCTCTTCGACAACCCGGCCGCCGGGGAGTTCCCCACGCCCGCGGACGTGGTCGGCACCGACCCGACCTGGGTGGGCCGGGTCCGCCGGGCACTGGACGATTCGTCGGCCCTCGAACTGTTCGTGTGCGGCGACAACCTGCGCAAGGGCGCCGCCCTGAACACCGCTCAGATCGCGGAGCTGGTGGCGGCGGAGATCATCGGTACCACTTGCTAGGTCCGGCCCCGAATGTCCGCCGGTTCCGCATGTTCTGCGCTCCCGGCGGGCGACGGCCGTAATCCTGGTGCCCTGCGGGCGGTGGGTTTGTAGGATCTTCCTCGGTTCAGTGATCAACTTAATGGTCCGGACCACTTGAACAGACCCCCATCGGCGTTCGAAGATTTTGTTCCCCGCTCTCCGCAACCGCGTGGAGGACGGGGAGCGTCTTTGCGGACGCCATTCAGGGGCGTCCAGGGGGCGGCAGAGCATTGGGCATAGGGGAAGAGCTGTTACGCATGAGGGCATCTAGTGCACTGTCGCGCGCACTCGGCGGCGTCCCGGGGGGCGGCCTGGGGGGCGTTCCGGTGGACGGGACTCCCGTCCATGTGACACCCGGCGCAAATGTGATGCCTGTCGCGTACAACCCTGCCGGGGGGACGTGTGTCCAACTGGCGTGGCAGAGGTTCTCGAATTCACCGCGGTACAGACAAGGGGCGTGGCCCTGCGTCCACCCCGCCGACTCCGCAGCCCCGGCGCGTCCGGCGGCATGCCGGTGATCGCGCCCATGCCCTCAGCGCGGCCCGCCCGCATTCCGAATCAGCGCGACGGCGCCGAGAACAGCCTGGCGGCGGGTACGACCGTCGACCATCTCACCGAGACCTACCGGGCGCACTACCGGTCGCTCCTCGGCCTCGCGGCGCTCCTTCTCGACGACACCGCCTCCTGCGAGGACGTCGTTCAGGAGGCCTTCATCCGGGTGCACTCGGCGCGCAAACGCGTCCGGGACCCGGAGAAGACGCTGGCCTATCTGCGCCAGACCGTCGTCAACCTCTCGCGTTCGGCCCTGCGCCGGCGCATCCTCGGCCTCAAGCTCCTCTCGAAGCCGATGCCCGACATGGCGAGCGCCGAGGAAGGCGCGTACGACCAGTTGGAGCGCGACGCGCTGATCAAGGCGATGAAGGGACTCCAGCGCCGTCAGCGCGAGGTCCTGGTCCTGCGCTACTTCGCGGACATGACGGAGGCCCAGGTCGCCGAGACGCTCGGTGTCTCCCTGGGTTCGGTGAAGGCGTACGGCTCGCGGGGCATCGCCGCGCTCCGCGTCGCCATGGGGGCCTCGGCATGAGCGGGCACGAGGATCGGCGGCGCCCCGAGGACGAGGGGCGTCCGGAGCAAGAGCACAAGCAATCGCACGCTGGGAACGGAACTGTGAACCACGGCCCCGACGAACAGCCCGACACACCGGGCACGGACGGACTGGGCTCCGAAGGGCTCGGCTCCGACGAGCTGGCACTGCGTAGGCTGCTGCACCGGGCCGTCCAGGAGATCGAACCCACCGACGGCACCCTGGACCATCTGCGCCGTGCGGTACCGGCCCGACGGGCCCGCAAGCGCCAGGCCGTGGTCGGCATGGCGGCGGCGGCCCTCTTCCTCGGCACGGCGATCCCGGCCTTCGTCCATGTCTCCAACTCCTCCGGGTCGAACGCCGACCCGTCCATCGCGGCCAACAGCTCGCAGGCCCAGGGCGGCGCGAGCCAGGGCAAGGGCTCGGACGGCGGCGAGGGCAAGGACGAGGGCGGCTCCGCCGGCACGTCCAAGGACAACGGCACCGGCGGCAGTACGGAGACACCGGGCGGCAAGGACAAGGGTGCGAGCGGAGCCGCCACGGGCGGTACCGACCCCTCGGCCTCCGCCTCGGTGGCCACCACGTGCACAGCGGACCAGCTCGGCGGGGCCTCCGGTGCCGCCGCCGCCCCGGACTCCACCGGCACGGTCTACGGCTCCTTCACCGTCTCGAACGTCTCCACCACCGCCTGTACGGTCGCCGGCCCCGGCACCGTCAGCGCGCTCGCCCAGGGTGCGGCGGACGCCACCAAGATCGGTGTGGCGACGCATGGGGCGGGTGACGCGGCCACCGGGCTGCCCGATCCCTCCACGGAGGTCACCTCCCTGGTCCTCCAGCCGGGCGCCTCGTACGTGGTGAAGTTCGCCTGGGTGCCCTCGTCGACGTGTCCGGCCACCGCGGAACCCTCACCGGACCCGACCCCGACGCAGGGCGCCACCGACAGCGGCGGCACGACCACCGACGCGGTGGTCACCGGCACCTCGCCCCAGCTCTTCGTCGCGGACGGTGTGCAGGACGGCAGCGTCGTCGTCTCCAGCACGGCGGGGACGGGCGGCGCGACGGCATCGGTCACGGTGTCCAACGCCTGCGCGGGCACGGTCTACCACACGGGGATCCTGGCTTCGTCCTGACGGACACGCGACGCCTGTGACCCGAGCCGCCGTGGGCACGCCGTGCGGCGCGGGTCACGGGTGCGGCGGTACGCGACGTCCGTTCCGGCCGGTGCGTACCGCTCGGGTGGAGCGGTACGCGGCGCTGGGGTGGAGCGGTGCGGGCTCCGGCCCGGGCTCGCCCCGGACGCCCGGTCGGCCCGCCCTGTCAGGCCGTGGCGGACGGCGTCGCCGGAGTGGCGGCGCCGGTGTCGGTGTCCTCGGACTGCTTCTCCGGGGCGTCAAGGGCGTCCGGGACCAGCCCCAGTTCGGCGTCGCGGGCGAACTCCACCTCGCGGCGCAGGAGGCGGAACCACATGAAGACGACGAAACCCGCGAAGACGAACCACTCGCCCGTGTAGCCGAGGTTCTGGAACGCCTTGAGGTCCAGGCCCGTGTTGTCCGGCGCGGTCGGAGGAACCGCCTTCATCCCGGCGTCGGCCTTGTCGAGGGTGATCCACGCGTCGTACGGGGTGTACGGCACGAGGTTCACCAGCGACGCGGAGCTGATCGCGGCGGTCTGTCCCGGGGGAAGTCCTCCAGCCGTGCTGACACCGTTGGACCCGGGACTCTCGGACGCCTGGAGGGCACCGGTGACGGTGACCTCGCCGCCGGGTGCGGCCGGGACCTTCGCCGGGTCGGGGGCACCGGGCAGCCAGCCCCGGACGACGGGCAGCGCCTTGCCGCCGTCGACCCGCAGGAGCGTCAGCACGAAGTACCCGCTCCTGCCGTCCAGTTCCCGGCCGGGCACGAGAAGCTGCTTGCCGTACCGGCCCTTCGCGGTGGTCTGCTTGCCGGACGTCTCCGTGGTCACGGGCAGCATCTCGGCCAGCGGCCGGGCGGGGTCCGTCTCGGCCGTCGAGGCCGCCGCGTCCGCCCTCCGGTGCTCTTGCACCCGGTCCTCGAACCGCCCCAACTGCCACGACCCCATGAAGATGCAGAAGGGGATGGCCAACAGCACGAAGACGTTGATCCCCCACCAGCGGGGCGTCAGCAGGAACCGGTACACGCCTTCCACGGTACGGGGCGGCCGAGCCGGACTTGGCCGTGGGGCCCGCTCAGTACCGCTCGGCCAGCAGCTCCCGGCCCGCCGGAGGCTCGTACGGCTCGGGCCAGAAGTCGGTCACCGTGTTGATACGGCCCTCCTCGTCCGCCGTGAAGAACGTGATCGCGTGCATCTCCTCCAGGCCCACCGTGAAGTGGGTCCAGGTGACGGCCTGACCGGGCTCGACTATGACGCGCTCGATCCGGACGTGCCAGTCGCCCGGATACTCACGGTTGAACTCGACGTACCGCTCCCTGCCGCTGATGCGCTCTCGCGTCTGCGGCAGGGTGTAGACGACGTCATCGGCGAGCAGTTCCGCGAACGCTGCCCACTCCCGAGCGTCCGCGGCGGCCCAGTAGCTCTCGACGGTCTTGCGCAGATCGGTCATGCGAAAAAGTCTGCACCCCGGCACTGACAACGTCCCTGACCTGCGCACACGGGCCGGGGGGCATGAAGTTGTCCACAGGCTGGGGACCTCGTCGGCGCGAGGCGGGCTGAGCCAGGCACTATGGGGCCATGACTGAGAGCACCAGGTCCACCGAGCAGCAGCAGGCAGACATGCCCGACTGGGAGAAGCGCTTCCGGGCACCGCGGGTGTCGCTGCCGGACTGGGCGGAGGACGCCCCGCACCGCTCCCTGTTCGTGTCGAACGCGACGGGGACGTACGAGCTGTACGCATGGGACCGCGCGACGGGGGAGCAGCGCCAGGTCACCCACCGGGCGAACGGCACGACGGACGGGGTCCTCTCGCCCGACGGCGAGTGGATCTGGTGGTTCGACGACAAGGACGGCGACGAGTTCGGCATCTGGCGGCGCCGCCCGTTCGGCGCCGCCCTGGTCGAGGGAGGCGTCGACGAGCCGGCGGTCCCCGGCCTCGACCCCTCCTACCCGTCGGGCCTGGCCATCGGCCGCGACGGGCGTACGGCCATCGTGGGCCGCTCGACGGACGACGACGGTTCTACGATCCATGTGGCCCGCGCCGGCGAGGCCCCGGTGGAGGTCTACCGGCACCGCGAGTCGGCCGGGGTCGGCGACCTCTCGCACGACGGCTCGCTGATCGCCGTCGAGCACACCGAGCACGGCGACGCGATGCACTCGGCACTCAGAGTGCTGCGCCCGGACGGTTCGACGGTCGCCGAGCTCGACGACACCGAGGGCGGCACGGTCGAGCTGGGCCTCGAGGTGCTGGGCTTCGCCCCCGTCGACGGGGACACCCGACTGCTCATCGGGCACCAGCGGCGCGGCCGCTGGGAGCCCCTGGTGTGGGAGGTGACCACCGGCGAGCAGACCGACCTGGGCCTCGACCTTCCCGGTGACGTGGCCGCCGAGTGGTATCCGGACGGCTCGGCCCTCCTGATCGCCCACAGCTTCGAGGCGCGTAGCGACCTGTGGCGCTACGACCTTGCCTCCGGCGAGCTGACCGAGGTCGCGACCCCGCCCGGCTCGGTCTCCGGGGCGACGGCCCGCCCGGACGGGACGGTGGAGTACCTGTGGTCGTCGGCCGCCGAGCCGTCTGCCGTCCGTTCGACGACCGGTGAGATCGTCCTGGACCCGCCCGGCGAGAAGTCTCCGGGATCGGTCCCCGTGGAGGACGTCTGGGTCGAGGGACCCGGCGGCCGTATCCATGCCCTGATCCAGAAGCCGGCGGGCACGACCGGCCCGCTGCCCACCGTCTTCGAGATCCACGGCGGCCCGACCTGGCACGACAGCGACTCGTTCGCGGCGGGCCCGGCGGCCTGGGTCGACCACGGCTACGCGGTGGTCCGCGTCAACTACCGCGGTTCCACGGGCTACGGCCGCGCGTGGACCGACGCGCTCAAGCACCGCGTCGGCCTCATCGAGCTGGAGGACATCGCGGCGGTCCGCGAGTGGGCGGTGACGTCCGGCCTGGCCGACCCCGACCGGCTGATCCTCACCGGCGGTTCCTGGGGCGGCTACCTCACCCTCCTCGGCGTCGGCACCCAGCCCGACGCATGGGCCCTCGGCATCGCCGCCGTCCCGGTCGCCGACTACGTCACGGCGTACCACGACGAGATGGAGGCGCTGAAGGCCATGGACCGCACGCTCCTCGGCGGCACTCCGGAGGAGGTCCCCGAGCGCTTCGAGGCGTCCTCCCCGCTGACCTACGTCGACGCGGTCAAGGTCCCCGTCTACATCTCGGCCGGTGTCAACGACCCCCGCTGCCCCATCCGGCAGATCGACAACTACGTCACGCGCCTCGCCGCCCGCGATGCCGTCCACGAGGTCTACCGCTACGACGCGGGTCACGGCTCCCTGGTCGTCGACGAACGCATCAAGCAGGTCCGCCTGGAACTGGACTTCGCGGAACGGCACCTGGGGAAGTAACTCCGGAACCCCGCGGGAGGGGGCCCGGCGGAGGGGCCGGGTCCCCCAACCCACGCGGAGGGGCCGGGTCGTCTTCCGCCGGTCCTCTTCCGCCGGTCCTCTTCCGCCGGGCTCCCTCCGCCGGGCTCCCTCCGGCGGTCCTCCTCCGGCGGTCCTCCTCCGGCGGGCCGGCTATGTCCCGGCCCGCTGCCGGGGCCGTCGGCCGAGCAGCTCCGCGAGCCCCCGCCGGGTCGCGGCGAGCACCACGCGGTCCTCGGGCCGCAGGACATAGGTGGAGGGCAGGTCCCACACCAGCCGGGGGCCGCGCGAGGCCGACGCCGATGCCGCCCGGCGTTCCTCGGGCGTCGCCGTGTCCAGCGCGAGCACCCGCCACGCCCCCGCCCGGAACGCCTCCCCCACCGTGCGCCCCTCCAGCTGCGGATGCCCGCCCACGTCCACCGCGGCGAACAGCAGCACCCGCCGCTCCACGGGAATCGCCCCGAGGATCTGCCGCCCCATCATCGCGCCCGCGAACGCGGGCGCGGCCAGATGGGACACGCTGCGGCTCCGGGTGAGCGCGTCGGGATGCGCGGCCCGCAGGGTGCGGTACACGGCGGTCGCGAAGTCGTCGTCGTACAGCCGCAGGACGACCCGCAGATCGGGCCGTAGGGTCCGCGCGGAGAGCACGGCCTCCAGGTTCATGGTGTCCGCGCTGGTCAACGCCAGCAGCGCGTGCGCCCGATTGATCTTGGCGGCTTCCAGCACCCCTTCCTGCGTCACGTCCCCCAGCACCACAGGCACCCGCAGCCTCCGTGCCAGCGCGAGCCCCCGCGCCTCGGGATCGGCCTCGACGCACACCACGGGAATGCGCAGCTCCCGCAGCCGCGCCAGCACTCGCGTACCGATCTTGCCGACCCCGAGCAGCACCACGTGCCCGGACAGCCCGCGTGGCGGTTTCCGCAGAGCGGTTCCGCTGCGGAAGGTGCCGAGCGCCTCCAGCACCGCGGCCAGCAGTACCGGCAGCAGCAGCAACCCGACCATCCCGGAGCAGAGTTGGAGGATCTGCCGGCCGAGCGGCTTGCCGATGGCCGGATCGTTGATGGCGAAGAGATCGAGCAGCGTCAGATACGTCGCCTGGAGCGCGGGTTCCCCGGTGACCAGTACCGACGCCACGGCGAGCCCGACCACACACGCGACGAGTCCCGCGAACGACCAGCGCAGCCGCCGGGACAGCAGGGAGCCGAACCACGGGACGACGCCCCGCCCGGCGTTCAGTTCGGGACCGGAGTACGACACGTTCTCCAGGACTACGGTGCCGCGTCCGGTCGCGGCGGCCACCGCCCTCTCGTCCGGCAGGAGTTGGGGCCCCTGCGCGCCGCTGCTCTCCGAACCGTCGGCGCCGGCGGGGTCGTTGGTCGTGGCGGACAGCAACGCCAGTGTGCAGAGCCCCGGATCGGCGACCTCACCCGGACCGGGCGGCGGCCGCTCCACCGCGCGCAGCATCAGCCCGTCGGTCTGGACGACCTTGCTGGTGCCGGCCACGGCGGTCGCGGCCAGCGCGGGCGCGGCCGTATCGGCGTCGGACAGCACGGTGGTGGAAGCGTCGTACGCCTCGACGCTCCTGCCCGCCCGGGTGGCGTCCGATCCTGAGGCGCCTCCGGCGGCGTTCGAGTCGCCGCCCCCGGCATTCAGCGCGCTGTCGGCCGCGGCGGCCAGTGCCGAGGCCTGGTCGAGGAGGGCCTCGATGTGCTGCCCGAGGCGCCGGTTGTAGAGCCGCAGGACCAGCCGGATCCGCGGGTTGAGCCGCCGGGCGGTGAGCGCGGCACGGATGTTGGTCTCGTCGTCGTCGTACACGAGCGCGAGTGCGGCGGCCCGTTCGACACCCGCGTAGGCGAGCGCGCCCTCGGTGAGTTCGGTGGCCTCCACCACCCGCTCGGAACCGGGAGTCTCATCGGTTCGGCCACCCCCGGACTCCCCAGGGGCGACCCCGTTCCCGGAGGCCCGGTTCACCGCCGCGGACACCCGGTCGAACAGGGCCGTGGCCCGCGTCCGCCCGACGACCGGCGGCCGCACACCGCCCTGCGCGGGCGGCACCACGAGGGTCACCCGCTCGCCGTACACCGCGCGCAACTCGGCGGCCAGCCGATGGGCCAGGGCGTCATCCCCGGCCACCACCATGTGCTCGGCGGCGTCACTCGACACACTCTGAGACGGAAGATTCCCCACGAAGGAGAAGACTGCCCCACGGGTACGGGTGGTTCCAGTGGGGAACCGCGGGAACCCCGGTCCTGCCCGCGCCCCGCGCCCCGCGCCTCGCGCCTCGCGCCTCGCTGACCGTCGGCCCGGTCGAGGCCGTGCGTTCGATCGATTTGAGCTCTTGTGCGCGACAACAGGCCATGTTGCCGTCGGACGCCTTGTCAGCCGGGTGCACAGCGGCAGCATGGTCGGGTCGCTGAATGGCGTGTTTCGCGCGGAGTGAGTGAGATCTTCGGGGGTGCGAGATGGATGGCGAGTGGCCGCCTTTCACGTTTCTCAGCAGACTGCGGAGTGAGACCCGGGCCGAGTTCCTCCAGCAGGGAATCAAGAAGAACTACTCACCTCACCAGCCACTTCTGCAGCAGGGCGACTCGAGCCGTCATGTATTGCTGATCACCAGTGGCGTGGTCAAGGTGGCTGCCAGTTCCGCGAGCGGATACGACGTGCTCCTCGCCGTCCGTCTGGCGGGTGATCTCGTGGGAGAGATGGCGGCCTTCGAGGAATTGCCTCGGTCCGGCACGGTGGTGGCGTGCAGTGAAGTGACGGTGCGGATCATTCAGTTGCCCGTGCTCGAAGGCCTTCTGTCCCGTCATCCGGATGCGATGAGGGCCATGCTGCGCATGCTGTCCGCGCGGCTGCGCTGGGCCAATCGCCGGCGGATCGACTACAAGGCGTACGACGCGCCTACCCGATTCGCCCGTGTGCTGGCCGAGTTGGGTCAGGCGTACGCCCAACCCGCCCCCGGCGACGACGGCAAGCGGTGCGTGCTCGGATTCACGCTGACCCAGAAGGAACTGGCGTCACTCGCCGGCCTCGCCCTGCCGACGGCCGAAAAGTGCCTGGCCACCCTGACAGCGCAGGGACTTGTGCAGCGCAGTTACCGAAACATTACAATCTGTGACGTTCCGAAGCTGCTGGAATTCGCCAAACTCGATGGTGAGATCCCGTACTGATACGGGATCGGATCAGGCCGACTCTCTTAGCCTCTGGGCAGCACAATGCGGGCCTTGCCTGCTCAGAGAGGAAGATCCAGTGGCCGAGTGGTCCGGGTACCACCCCTGTACGTGTATAGCCGTGGACGCACAGTCATACGGAAGCAAGAACGATCGAATGCAGTCTGAATTGCAACACGATCTGCCCAGAATTCTCGACGGAGCAGCCAGGAGCGCTGGACTGGACCGTTCGGAATGGCAGATTCAGCCGAAGGGCGATGAGCAACTCGCCGTCCTGCCCATGAACGGTGATGAACCCCGCCTGGTCGACGACTACTTCCGGCACCTGGTGTCCGAGCTGCGTCATTACAACGGGCAGCGGACAGGGGCGGCCCGTATGCGGCTGCGCGCCGTCGTGCACCACGGGCTGGTGGAACTCGCGGACAACGGGTTCGCCGGAACCGCGGTGGTGGTCACCGCGCGACTGCTCAACTCCGCCCCTTTGTATGAGGCGTTGAAGACCTATGACACGGCGGACCTGGCGCTCATGCTGTCCGACGAGGTCTATCGCTCCCTTGTGGCCGGTGGCCACACCACGCTGCGGCCGTCCGACTTCAGTCGGGTCGCCGTCGAGGTCAAGGAGTACAAGTCGACCGCCTGGCTCACCGTGCCCACGCTCGGCACGCCGTCCTCGGCCGACGAACGTCGGGCATCCGACGGCCGACCGCACCGCGCCCCCGCGGATCCGCCGGAGCCCGCCACCGCGGCGGACGCCGACCAGGAGCCGGCGAACAGCGACAGCGGTGCGGGCATGCGCAACGAATACCGAGCGGACCGGATCAGCGTCACCAACATGACCGGTCCTGTGGACGCGCGGAAGGCCGTGTTCGGCTTCGGTGCCCCCGATGCCTGACCACACCGACCACACCGACCGCCTCGGCCGGCCGGACCCGGACGACAGCCTCGACGTGACCCCGGTCGCACCGGTTCCACCCGTCGACGAGAACGGATTCCCGTCTCCGGCGCACGACGGGGCCGATGACGGCGCGGCGGACGATCCCGCGGAGGACTCCCACTACCAGGACGCCCAGGCCCGGCTCCATGAGGAACGCAGGGCAGAAGAGGACGAGAAGGAGAAGGACGGGAAGGGATACGACGACCTGCGGCTGGTCCAGCAGCGCGTCTACAACAACTTCTACGCGTCCGTGGACGCCTCCGGGGCGGCCTTCGGGTTCGCAGCGGGGGCGCGGACCGGCCTCGCGCCGGGCATCGTGGAGCCTGAGACAGTGGATCAGGCGCTGCGCTTCTACGTCCGCCCGCAGCCCTGCTTCGACGAGGCGCTCGGCAGACTCTCCAGCGACTCCCTCGTCGTCCTCACCGGTCAGGATGGATGCGGTCGCGGCGCAGGCGCTCTCGCACTTCTCAGGGAGGTCGCCGGCGACGGTGCGAGTCTGCGCAGTCTGTCCCCCGCGAACGCGTTGGCCGACCTGGTCACCACTCTGGACGTCGAGGCGGGCCATGCGTACGTCATCCGCGACTACGTCGGCGAGACGAACGCCGAGGCGGTCCAGGCGTACGGGGTCGGGCGACTGAGTGATGAACTGCGCCGCAAGGGTGCGTTCCTGGTGATCACCGCGGGCCGCACGACTTCTCGGCGCCTGGCGCTCAGCGACTACTGCGTCCAGTGGCGGGGACCGGACCCCTTGGAACTCTTCCGCCACTGCCGGGAGCGACTGGCGCCTGTCGAGATCGACCCGGACACGGAGAAGGAACTGCTGGAGGGCATCGCCGAACAGCGCCGCCCGGCCGATGTCGTGGCCGCGGCGGAGGCGCTCGCCGAGAACCCCCGGAAGGCTGTCGAACTGCTCCGGGACGGGGACAGCAAGATCGTCCAGGATTGGTTCGCCGCCAAGCCGTCCGCGGACGACCTGCTGCCGATTGCTGCCCTCGCCTTTCTCGAAGGGGTCCCGGAGCGGACCTTCGAGGGAGCATGCGCCCTGCTCCTCGCCCGTATGCGGACGTGGGAGCTGACCGGTGAGACGCCGGTCGAACCGGAGGCCGTCACCACACTGCCGCCGCACGGTGCGGGCTTCGAACAGTCCAGGGCCCGCTGGAACGACAGGGCGGTCGGACTCGTACATGTGGAACGCCGTCCCGGCCCCGGCCAGGACGTCGCCCGCAGCGAACGACGCCTCGTCTTCACCTCCCCGCGCATCCGCGATCTCGTCATCGGCGAACTGCACGGCCTGTACGGGTACAAGCTGTGGTATCCGCTGCGGCAGTGGCTGGGCGACCTGTCCCGGCTGCCCGACCTGGACGCCCGTACCGAGGTCGCCCGCGGCACGGCGGTCCTCGCCCAGTACGCGCTGACCGAGGTCGAGGAACACCTGCTGCGCAACTGGGCCGAGGGGATCACAAGCCAACGGGTCACGGCCGCGCTCACCCTGCAGTTCATGTGCGAGACCGAACACCTCGCCCCGCAGGCGCTGAACATCGCGCTCGGCTGGGCGGACAACAGCGGACCCGGCCGGGCCGTCACGACGGCCATGGCACTGACCGGAAAGCTCGGATCGCTCTACCGCCTGGAGGCGCTCAACTGGTGCTGGTTCCTGACAGGGCGCGGCGAGCGCATCGCGTTCGCCGCACGCCGCTCACTGGTCCTGCTGCTCCAGACGGCAGAACAGGAACCGGAACGCGCCCTGCTCACCCTGCGATATGTGCGTACCCGTCTCGCCGCCACCGCGAAGCGTTCCAAGGAGCACACCGACGCGCTGCGGACGGTCGTCCAGCTCCTCGAGGCCGAAAGGCTGGAGGAGCCCGGACCGGTCGTCGCCACGCTGCTGCGGCAGGGCGACGACAACGCCCGGCAGCTGGGAGCGCTGTGGGCGGCCGTACTGTTCAGCAGTTTCCGCCGTCGTGCGGTCCGGGCCCTGTGCCGCACTCTGGTGCACCTGCGGGAGGATCCCGGCGCGATCGATGCCGTGCGTCGACTCGGCGAGGTGATGCGGGCCGCGTCCGGCGACCGGCAGTGGAACGCCCTGGCCCACGCGCTCTCCGGCGCCCTGCGGGATCCCGACTTCGCCGTTCCCGGCACCCGTCAACTGGCCGTCGTCCTGGTCGGATCGCTGCGCGGCGCGCCCCACTCGGACAGGTCCTAGATCCGCCCAGGGCGTCGCTCTCCTCTCGCCCTGCCTCTTTTCTCTGTCTCCGTCTTCAGTCCAAGGAGCCCGAAGCAAGTGAACTATCCAGTCATCGCCGAGCAGGTCCTGGACACGATCCAGGGCAGCTGGTGGTCACGGCGCCGTCGCCGTGACGATGTACCGTCCCTGCCGCCCGGCGCGGTCTACGTCTTCAGGGTCGGCGGCAACTACCGCTGCTTCCCCGAGGGCATGGTCTTCGACCCGTCCCATCCCGACGTGCTCGACGCCTCCTCGGTCAGCCTGGTGGACACCAGGGCCCGTCTGGTGGAGGTCGAACGCAGGCTCCCCTCGGTGAGCGAGGCCGACCAATTCACCGTCCGCGCCTCCTTCACCTGCCAGGTGACCGATCCGACGGTCATCGCCCGGCAGGGTGTCATCGACGTTCTCGAACCTCTGCGCGCCTATCTGCTCGGCGACAGCGACCTTCCCAAGGCGAGTGCCGACCACCGGGTCGAGGAGATCAACGCGGTCCGGGCCGAGGTCGCCCGCCGCATGACCGCCTACAGTGCGGTCGTGCCGCCGCGGGTCGCCGGGATGAGCCTCGAGTTCGTGAGCGCCGAGGTGAGCCCGGTGGAGAGCCTTCGCGCCTGGGAGGAGAAGCTGCGCGACGTGCACCGCAACGGCCGGCTCAGCCAGTACCAGATCGACCTGGAGACCAAGAACGCTTCAGTGATCGCCGATCTGCTGTCCCAGGGGTCCGACCATGTGGACGCCTTCGGCATAGCGAGGCAGGAGATCGACGTCCCCCAGGCCGCGGCCCGTATCCATCGGACGGCCGAGGAGGAGGGGGCCCGCAGACATGCCGCGGCTTCCGCCGCCCAGGCCCACGCGCAGGCGCAGGAGACGGCCGAGTCGCAGATGCGGCGTGACATGGTGCTCACCCTGCTGCGGCAGATGGGCGCCCACGACGACTTCGTCGACTACCAGCAGGTCCTCGAACAGGTTCTGCGCGAAACCGGCAGGCGCCCCGGCATCGGCTCCGGCATCGGCTCCGGTACCGGGGACGTTCCCATGGTGGAACCGGCATCGTCCGCACGGCCGGCGTCGGTGCCGCGGGACCGGCCCGGGGCAGCCCGGGACCGTCGCGAGGGCTTCGTCCAGAACGAGGACGATCTCTTTGACTGAGCACCGCACCCGTCCCGCCGGCCCGCGCCGGTCCGCCGATGTCGCCGTCCGGCTGCGCGCCCTGAGCGGTGTCAGCGAGGAGCTGCTGGACCGGACACCGCACGAACGCGCCAAGTACACGGCGCTCGGGGGAGTGGTGTTCGGCACCTCCGTCATCGCGGCGTTCTCGATGTGGAACTTCGCGACGGAGGCGCTCGGCAGGGCGTCCGTCCTGGCAGTGATCCCGACCGTGATCTGGATGCTGTTCATCCTCAACCTCGACCGTCTGCTGGTCACCCCGCAGCCGAACGCGCGACGCCAGGCCGGATCCCTTGTTCTGCGCCTGCTGATCGCCCTGATGCTCGGTGTCGTCATCGCCGAACCCCTGGTGCTGAGGATCTTCGCGACAGCGGTGGAGGAGCACGTCGCCGGGGAGCGCATCGGAGACATCGACCGGCTCAGGTCGAACCTGGTCCGCTGCAACCCCGTGCCGGACACCACCACGGTCACCGCGCCGAAGAACTGCGCCTCCGCGTACGTACTCTCCTTCAGCGAGGCACCGGGTCAACAGGCCGACGAACTCGGCACGTTGAGGTCGGACGCGGCCACGCTCCAGAAGCGGGTGGACCGGGACACGAACAGGCTGGAGGCGATCGACACGGAGGTGCGCGCCGAGTGCCGACAGCTGATCCGTATCGCGGGCACCGGCCTGTACCAGCGGACCTCCGAATGCCTCCGGCTCCGTGCGAAGGCGCAGGACTACCGCACGTCGCACCACACCGAACAGAACGAGACCCGGCTGGCAGGCATGAACAGCCGCATCGAGAGCCTCGGCGGCCGGCTGACCTCCGCGCGGGACGACTTCTCCAAGGCCCGTGACACGGCGATCGAGAAGCGGATCTCCGACGAACGCGCCAAGCAGAAGGAGATCGGCGTCCTGGAGCGCATCCAGGCACTGGACGACCTCGCCGGCGGCAACACCGTTGTTCGCGTGGGCATCTGGATGATCCGCCTGCTCTTCGTCCTGCTCGACATGCTTCCGGTGATGGTGAAGTTCCTCAGCCGCGAGAACTCCTACGAGCAGATGCTCACCATCCACAGCAACAGCGCGGTCCGTGTCTACGGTGAGCAGGTCCGCCTCGACGAACGGCGCGCCCTGGCCGACTTCGAGATCGCCCAGGACGCGATCGAGCAGGAGATCCGCCGCAACCGCGCGGAGTCGGAGGCGGCCCTGCGGGAACACACGGCCGCGATGAACATCCGCGTGCGCCAGGCGGTGAACGCGCTGGAGGACGAACTCCGTCGCACGGCCGGCGTCTGACCACGAGACGGCCGGTCAGCCGGCCACAGGAGTACGCCAACGGCGCAGCGGCCGCCCCGGTCCCAGACCGGGGCGGCCCGGCGACGGCAATCGCAGCGACAGTCGAAAAGGGAAACCATGGGGACAGGAGAGGGCACGGCGGGGCCCGTTCGTGACGCAGAGCTCGCCCGCATCTTGCTGGTCGAGGCGCGCGAGGAACTGCTGAAGGCCGACAACAAGGCCGGTTTCCTTCTGGCGACCCTGGGCGCCATGCTCACCGCGCTGCTCGGGACGATGTGCAGCGGCGTCATCGAACCACGCCGCCATGCCGTGATCTCACAGGTCCTGCTCTGGGGCGGCTGCGGCACCTGCCTCATGGCCCTGGTCCTGCTCGGTCTGGCAGTGGCTCCCCGCGTCGGCCGGCCCCGCATCCTCCGAGCCCACTACTTCGGCGACGCGAGTGCGACGGCCTCCGTCCCCGACCTGGAGGAAGCCGTACGCCGCACCACCCCACTGGACCGTGACCTCAGCCAACTGACGATCCTGTCCCGAACGGTCTGGATCAAGTACCGCTGCATCCGCCACGCGATGGCCTGGAGCGCAGCCTTCGTCACCCTCACCTTGCTGGGCATCCTGACCGGAACATAGAGCATGGCCTGGCAGCTGCCGAGGCACGGGCATCCGCCGAGCCCGTCACCGACGCCCGGCCGACGCCCGGTGCTTCTGCAGCCCACAAGGCGTACCAGACCCGGGAACGGCCAGCGGCTCGTAGTCGATCCGTGGCACGCGGCGACACCGGCACGGGCTCCGTTACTGACATCGCTCTGTCCGTGATCAGTGCAGTCGGCTGGCAGTGACCACCTGACCGCAGCCATAGGAATCACCGAAGCGCCGCGGTCCTCGGGAGACCAGCAGAGGACGAGCCCGGACGAACCCGCAGTCATGACGGCTGGTCTTCTGTTCCGGTGGCCCCCTGTTTGGCCCCCGAGCACGACAGAGGCCGCTCACGGATACCCGTAAGCGGCCTCTGCCCAATGTCGGGGTGGCGGGATTTGAACCTACGACCTCTTCGTCCCGAATAGTGTGCGGAAAGATCGCTGACCAGGTGCACTTGACTCCTGCGCAGGTCAGGGCGCTGGTATGAGTTGGTTCCCGTGGGCGGCTGTCCGCACGGTTTTCTTGATCCACTCCCCGCTCACTCCCCAGGGCTGACCCGTCAGGACGACGAAGGCTGAGGCGCAGAAGAACCCTCACCGCGAACTGTGAGGCGTCGCCCCCCACACGCTTTCCAACTGTCCGCGTGGCCGTACGGGGGCGTTCACGGAGGTTCACGCGGCAGGTCGGGCGGGGTGCGCGGCGCGGTCATCCGACGAACTCTCGGACGTTCCGGATCTCGGCTGAGGCGGAGGACGCGACGACGTCGATGATGGCGTTGGCCGACTCGGTTGGGCTGAGTCGATCGGTCCGGAGTGCGAGGGTCCAGGGTTCTGTTTCGTGGGCCCAATTGTGACTCGAAGGCGGACCGGATCGCGTAAACCCCCGGGTCGCGCCGGCCCGGTCTTCGATCCCCGCAGGCACGAGCGTCATCGTGGGCGGGTGTTGTCCTGCGCCCGCTGTCCCATCTGTTCCCAGAACTGCCTGAGCTGGCCTGTCTTTGTGCTCCGCTGCCATCTCGCCTCGGGGCGGAGCGGAGAGCGGGATCGCGACAGCAAGGTGGACTGTGCACGGCAGAAGGCCTGGCTCAACTCCACCCGGTGTCCGCCGAGGCCTTTGGGCGGGTACGGGCACAGTTCAAAGGCGCAGTCGTCCAGGCAGTTGGAGCCCGGCTGCGAGGCCGCCGTACGGACGCCGAAGCGGCTCGGGTCGAGCGGGCCACGGTCCCGGGTGAGACATGGAGGCAGATCGGACCGGCTGGTGCGCTGAAGGCGGCGGAGTCGGCTTTCCGGCCAGTCGGCGCGCTCGGCGAGGTTGAGCAGCAAGATCACGTCGGCGAGGAGTTGCTGGGCGCGCTCGTGCAACGTGCTCCAGCCGGTCGAAGGCGGGATCCATAGCTGGTGTTTGCGGGCTTCGCCGTGCGGGGCGGTCTGCGAGCCGACATGAGCGGCGATGCCGCACTCGTCGATCCACAGGAATCGCTCGGGCTGACGGGATTCCAGTGCTTGGACACACAGTTCGGCGGCGGCCGCCACGAAGGGATGCTGCCGTTCCCCACTGGGGAGGGCGAGCCACTGACGCAGCTTTTCCGCGGGATCGGAGCCGTGTCCACGAACGGGGCGCGTCGCGTCGGCGCCGTCGGGGAGGTTCCAGAGGGTCAGCGCGTGCAGCAGCGTGAGCCGGGTGAACCAGAACCGGGTGCGCTTGAGCATGTCCCAGGCCTGCTCGGCCAGATACTCCCGCGCCTCGGGCCGGGCGTGCGGATGACGTTGCCTGCGGTTGGCCGCGTACTTGAAGCCCTGTGCAAGGGCCACTTCCACGGTGAGGTCGAGAGCGGGGGACCCGTCCTCGTCCGGCACGCCCACACGCCGCACCCAGCTCTCGAGAAATGCGTAAGGGGTGCCCTGATGGCGATGGGTGGTGACCGAACCCACGAGCAGAGGGACCAGCCACGCGCACATGGTGTTGTCCCGCCAGTTCTTCTCCTCTGCCTCCCGTTCCTCCGCCTCCCGTCGGCGCTCGTCGTGCCGTTGCTCCTCTCGCTCTCGCAGCTCCCGCTTCATCCGACCGACGCCGCCTTCCACCTGCCGGTGTCGCCTTGTTTCCTGTTCGGCGACGAGTTCCGGCTGCTGGCCGTCGTACAGTTCCAAAACCAGATCCCTCTCGTTCTCGCGTTGCACCCGCCGGCCCCGGATGACCTGCGGTCCGCGCAGTCGGGGCTGGAGCGCGGCGAAGGCCGCGTCGCCGCCGGCCCCGATCTCCTGTGCAATGGCGACACGGATGGGATACGCCGGCTCTTGGCACGCGATGTCGAACAGTTCGAGATAGGCGGGTTGCAGGGTCTGTCTGCGGACGACGCTGCGCATCGCCTCGCCGAAACGAGACACGAGCAGCGCCTTGGCCTCCTCCAGGGTGTGGGGATCCCGGGCCACCAGGTCCGGCCAGGAGGTGCACAGCCGCATCGCGACGAGGTGCTGCTGCGGTTCGGCGTCGATGCTGTCGATATCCAGGGCCGCCGCGTACAGCTCGAGTGTGTTCGTATGGGGGAGGCGCCCGAAGACCGCCCGGGCTCGGGCGACGGATTCCCCGGCGCCGGGAGCCTGCGCATCGTCGGGCGATCCCAGCCGCTCGCCCATGGTCGTCTGCGCCCGGCAGGCGGCGTTCAGGAGCAGATCCCGCGCGGCCGACGCCGGGCACCAGGGGTCCTGGCCAGCGTCCGCTTCCCCGTGCATGCACAAGCCCTCGAGCGTGCGGGAGTGGAGCACCATCGCGATCAGCAGCTCGCGCCCCGGCTTCTCCAGCGCTGCGGGGAAGAAGGACCCTTCCGTCGGCTCGGCCGGGAGACCCGGGTGGATCACCGCGTTCATGAACCGGGATCCGAGATGGGCCTGGAGGACGCTGTGCTGGAAGCGGACGCGGTCCCCGACGAGTTCCGCCAGGCCCATCCGCGAGCCCCACTGCGCGGCGAGGCGAATGTCGAGTGGGCTGTCCTCGACCCTTTTCGCCAGTTCCCGGACGATCTCGGGGTAGCGGGGCCGCAAGAGGTCGTGCTCGTCGACCACCTCGGCGAATCGCACCTCGGAGGAGTCCGACGCCAGTCCTGCGCATGCCAGTGCTGAAAGATAGTTGATGGTCGACCGCCGCTCGTCCGGGCCGAGCGGCAGTTCCGGATGGAGACAGCCGCTGATCAGAGCGTTGAGCCACGCGTCGAGCAGATGTAAGCGGAGCGTGGCCCGGTCCCCGCCGCGAGTCTCCACAGCCTCCTCCTCGGAGCGCCCGGACAGGGCGTGTTCCAGGAGCCCCGCCTCGTGGAGTTCGCGGGCGATCTGCAGATAGGTGGGCGCCTCGGTGATGCCGGCCTTCTCGACGATCCAGTCCAGCCGCTGCCGGTCCTCCCATCTGTTGCCGGAGGAGATGTACCTCAGGGCCGCCTCTTCGCTCAGCGGCTCCAGGTCAGTGAGGGACGCCTCCAATCCCCGAAGCGAGTCGTGCGGCCGTGAGGTGATGATGAGCGGTAGCCGCTCTTCATTGGCCCGGCGGATGGCCAGCCGGATGATGTTGTCGCGTTCCTCGGCCAGCGCCTCACCGGTCAGCACCTCTTCCAGCCCGTCCGCGAGTACGACGATCCGTCCCTGCTGGCACAACCGCCGCCACACCTTCTCAGCCTCGGCGCCGGAGCGGACGTTGCCATCCACCTCCCGGGAAAACCGCTCGAACGCCAACTGGTGGAAGTCCAGGTCTCCATCGACCCCGCGCAGGCGCAACGGGATGGGGACGGCGTCGTACCGGGCGAGTTGCTGCGTCAGCAGCACGATCAGTGCCGTCTTGCCCGTTCCGATACCTCCGACGACGACGTGCGTACGGCGAAACCGGCTGTCCTGCAGATCCCCCGTGAGGACAGCGCAGAGCTGGTCCCGGCCCACCACCTCGCCGAAGACGTCGCCCGCTGTTTCCACGAGCTCGTGCGGGTTCTCCCGGGCCTTCTTCAGATACGCCCTGCGCACCCGGCTGAACCGGAAGAAGAGGTAGGCGACGGTGACCAGGGCGAGTGTGAGGAAGGGCATGAAGACGTTCTGCAGGACGCCACACGAAAAGTTGTTCTCGCCGCACTGCTCGTCGATCCAGACCATGGGTGAACGGAAGTGGGTGTCGTTCACGCCGTTCTTGCCCCACAGCGTGACGATGGCGTCCACCGCCAGGAAGAGCATGACCAGCGCCCCTGCGAAGGTCAGCGCCAGCAACGGCACGTACCACCCGCCCTTGCGGACTCGCCACCTCCGAGCCCGGTCGTAGGCTCCCTGTTTCCTCCACGAAACGCCGCGGCCAACCTTCACCCCGTCACTGTGTCCTCACCAGCGGGGATTTTGGTGGCAGCCCGGCGACATTCCACTCGCGCGGCGCAGTTCACCGTTATCAATCGGGTGGCGTTCCGGTCCATGGGGTCCGTGGCGCGAGCGGACCGTCCGGGTGTCCTGCCAGACGGGATACCGGCCGATGTCCGGCTATCGATCGTGATGCTTCCGCGTACGTACACACGATCTCTGGGACGGCAGCCATGACCACCACCACGAGAATGACGAGGGCCCCGGCCGCTGCGCGGTCGGGGCCCTCCTCTGCCCTGGTGGGCGGGTGCGGAGGATACGAGATTCGAACTCGTGAGGGGTTGCCCCCAACACGCTTTCCAATTCTGCTGGTCGCCGTTTCTGGAGGTTCAGGCCCGTTCAGGGCCTGTGAGCCGTCTTCGCCAACCACGGCCATGAACCAGCGTGAACTTCAGCGGATGTGACTACGCCTCTATGCTGAGAGCCCGCGAGGCAGACGAGGTATGCAAAAGAGACTCCGGCCGTGCTGGCTTCCGATCGCGCGAGGCCTCACTCCGCATGGGCTCAGGCACTCTCACAAGACGGTCATGGAGGAACTCGGAATCCCGCCCAAGCTCATGGACGAGCGCCTCGGGCACGAGGACGGTTCGGTACAGGCGCGCTACTCGCACATCACCGCGCGGATGAGGAACCGGCTCATGGATGAACTGACCGAGCAGTGGGAGGAGTCGTTGGCGGCCCGGTCCGCCATGCACCCGCGGTCACCCGTGCGCGCACTCGATGCCTTGCTGAGAGCGCGCCAGGAGTGAAGCCCGGGAGTGGATTTCCTTGATCCACTCCCCGGTCACTCCCCAGAGGCCCCGAGAAACGAGTCAGGGCCGGTTTCCCGTAAAGGGAAACCGGCCCTGACCTGCTGTTTTAGCTGTCGGGGTGGCGGGATTTGAACCCACGACCTCTTCGTCCCGAACGAAGCGCGCTGCCAAGCTGCGCTACACCCCGATTGTCGCTGCTCTCGCGGCGACGTCGTTTACTTTAGCCCACTGGTGGCCGGAGACGAAATCCGGTTTTCGGGGCGTCGGAGGCGGCGTCGAAGGCGCCGTCGGACCGGGTCGGGGCGCACGTGGTCGAGGACGACGATGAGGAGGGCCAGGGCGTAGAAGGCGACGCCGAGGATGGCGGTGTTGCCGAGGACGCCCCCGTAGCCGTGCCGGTCCACGTCGACGAAGGGGTAGAGATAGCGCGCCGGGGTCCCGGGCGACAGCATCGCACCGCGGGCCAGACAGAAGGCCAGGTAGGCGAGGGGGTAGAGAAGCCAGGTCGCCGCGTTGCGGAGCGCCAGTGGGGTGGGGCGGGTCAGCAGCAGCCAGTCGAGGACCACGGCGGTCGGTGTGACCGTGTGGAGGAGCATGTTGGCGACCGCGTGCCAGCCGGAGAGCGTGTCGTTGCCTCCGGTCATGGAGAACGGGGTCGGCTCGTTCGCCAGGATCAGGTGATAGACCAGGCCCGTGATCAAGATGTAGATCAGTGTGCCGCCCGTCAGCACCCCGGGCAGGGGCCGGCGGGCCGACCAGGCCCTGCGCGCCGACACCGCGAACACCGCGGCTACGAGCAGGTTGGTCTGGATCGTGAAGTAGCTCAGCGCCCGGGCCGGGTTGCCCAGCTTGATGTCGATGGCCACGCCCGCTGCCGCCGCGAGGGCCACCAGGACGCGGTACGCCGCAGTGGCCGGGCGACGCGCGGGAGCCACCACCGCCGTCGCGGGGACGAAGGAGCGGGTCGACGGGAGGATGCCCGGTATCGCGGGGAGATCGGGTATGTCCCTGGGCATAGGGGTGATCATGGCCCCACGCTAAGCGGATTGCGCGTTTTGGGCGATATGAGTCGACTGGGTGGGTTACTCCGGCAGCGGTGACGGCCCGCTTCGGAGGAACGTCGCCTGGTCTCCGGTCGGCGTCGGGCAGAGCTTCGCCCGGTCCTCCGGCCCGCGTCGGCGGAACTTCGTACGTGTCCCTGGGCCTACCCGTGAGAGATCACCACCCCCGGTATCGCACCCGGGTATCGCACCCGGGCATCGCACCCGGATATCGCCCCAGGGGCGGCCCGGAGGACCTCTACTTCCGTTCCACCAGCGTCAGCAGCGATGCCTCCGGCGGGCAGGCGAAGCGGACCGGTGTGTAGCGGTTCGTGCCGCAGCCCGCCGAGACGTGCATGTACGACGTCCGGCCCTCCGCCGTATGCCTGGAGAGGCCCTTTACGCGGTCCGCGTCAAGGTCGCAGTTGGTGACGAAGGCGCCGTAGAACGGGAGGCAGAGCTGGCCGCCGTGCGTGTGGCCCGCCAGGATCAGGGGGTAGCCGTCGGCCGTGAAGGCGTCCAGGGTGCGCAGGTACGGGGCGTGCACCACACCCATCGAGAAGTCGGCGGACTCGGATGGGCCGCCGGCGACGCGCGCGTAGCGGTCGCGCTTGATGTGCGGGTCGTCGAGACCGGTCAGCTCGATCTCCGCGCCCTCGATCTTCAGCGTCCCCCGGGCGTTCGTCAGGTTCAGCCAGCCCGCGGTGTCGAAGCCGTCACGCAGGTCCCGCCACGGGTTGTGAATGGCTCCCACAACTGGCTTGTTGCCGTTCAGCCCGTGACGGCCGTGTGCCTTCTCGAGCAAGTAGCGGGCGGGGTTGCGGAGTTTGGGGCCGTAGTAGTCGTTCGAACCGAATACGTAGGCGCCCGGGAAGTCCATCAGGGGTCCGAGCGCGTCCAGCACCTCGGGCACGCCCTCCGGGTCCGAGAGGTTGTCCCCGGTGTTGATCACGAAGTCGGGGCGCAGACCGGCCAGGGAGCGCAGCCAGCGCTGCTTCTTGCGCTGTCCGCTCACCATGTGGATGTCCGAGACCTGCAGGACGCGCAGCGGCCGCATCCCCGGCGGCAGGACCGGGACCGTGATCCGCCGCAGGCGGAAGGAACGGGCCTCGAACCCCGCCGAGTACAGCAGACCGGCGGCGCCCACCGCCGTGATTCCCAGGGGTACTCCGTATCGCGCGCGCATACGTCCATCGTGTCAGACCCCGACGAGCCCTCGTACCCGCCTGTGGACAACCCGGAAACCCGCAGCGAAACCGCTGGGAGGGGAGGGTCCCGGGAGGCCTTCGCGCGAAACCGTGGGGTGGGCCTCGGGCGGCCTCTGGGTGCCCGTCAGGCGCGCTGCGAAATCAACAGGCGTCCGCATCACCGCACCTGCGACACTGGACGGCATGACCACGCTCAAGTCGAAGTTGCAGGAAGACCTCAACGCCGCGATCAAGGGGCGCGACGAGCTCCGCTCCTCGACGATCCGGCTGACCCTCTCCGCGATCACCAACGAGGAGGTCGCGGGCAAGACCAAGCGCGAGCTCTCCGACGACGAGGTGCAGAAGGTGATCGCCCGCGAGGCGAAGAAGCGTCGTGAGGCGGCCGAGGCCTTCGCGCAGGGCGGGCGCCCCGAGTCGGCCGAGCGGGAGCGGGCGGAGGGCGAGTTGCTCGCCACGTATCTGCCCAAGCAACTGTCCGACGAGGAGCTTCAGCAGATCGTCGCCCAGGCCGTCGAGGAGGCGAGGGCGGCGGGTGCCGAAGGCCCGCGCGCCATGGGCCAGGTCATGAAGATCGTGAACCCGAAGGTGGCCGGCCTGGCCGAGGGCGGCCGCGTCGCCGCCGTCGTGAAGCAGTTGCTCGCGGGCTGACGCCACTGCCGGTCACCGGGCAGGCCGCGGCCCGTTCCTGGGCCGGCTGACGCCACTGCCGGTCCCGCGGACGACGAGTCACGGACAAGCGCCCCGCCGTGGAACCCCCGCCGTGCAACACCCCGCACGCTGAACGCCCCGTGGGCCAGGATCGACTCCTGGCCCACGGGGCGTTCAGCGTTCAGGCGCTCACGCGCCCGTTCCCGGCGTACGGGTCAGTTGCGCTGGCCGCCGTTCCCGTTGCCGCTGTTCGTGTTGCCCTGGATCCATCCCTGGGGAATGGAGAAGGAGGGCGTCGGGAAGACCACTCCACCGTCGGTCTGGCCGGTGATGGTGTTTCCGTTCCCGCCGTTCCCGTTTCCGCCGTGGCGGCCGTTGTTCCCGTCGTCCTGGCCGTCGCCCTTGCCCTTGTCCTTTATGGGGTCGGGAATGTTGACCAGGTTGAAGGACGGGGCGTCCTTGCCCACGAGAGCGCCCGTCATCAGGTCCCGCCAGATCGGGCCGGGGACCTGACCGCCGTACACCTTGTCGTGGTAGACGCCGCCGATCTGGATGTTGGTCATGTGGACCCGCTGGGTGGCGCTGCCGACCCAGACCGCGCCGGCGAGGTTCGGCGTGTAGCCGACGAACCAGGCGTTCTTGCGCTCGTCGGTGGTACCCGTCTTACCGGCGTTGGCGCGGTCGGTGAGACCGGCCTGCTGGCCCGTACCGGAGTCGATCACGCCGCTCAGCAGGCTGTTGACGGTGTCCGCGGTCTGCTCGGACATGGCCCGCGAGCAGGTCGACTTGGGTACGTCCAGGGACTTCTCGCGCCCGCCGATCTGCTGGCTGATCGACTCGATGGCGATCGGGGTGCAGTACATGCCGCGGGAGGCGAAGGCGGCGTAGGCCGTGGCCATGGTGAGCGGCGAGATGCCCTTGGCGCCCAGGGCGATGGAGGGTACCTGGGGGAGCTTGTCGCCGTTGCCCTGGACCACGCCGAGCTTGTCGATCTGGTTCATCACCGGGCAGAGGCCGATGTCGGAGATCATCTGCACGAAGTAGGTGTTGACCGACTTGGCCATCGCCTCCTTCAGCTGATACGGGCCCTTCTCCGACGCGCTCTCGTTCGGGACCTGCTCGTTCGCCTGGTTCGTCCACGGCTTGCTGCCGCAGGTCTGCACGGGGCTGGGGTACGGCATCGAGTTCGGCGAGGAGTATTCCTGCGTCGCCGGCCGGCCCTGCTCCAGCGCGGCCGCGGCCACGAACGGCTTGAACGTCGAACCGGTCGGGAAGCCGAAGTTCGAGCCGCCCATGTCGTAGTTCACCGAGTAGTTGTACTCGGTCTCGTTCTTTCCGTAGCCGTACGGCTTCGACTGGCCCATCCCGAGGATCTTCCCGGTGCCGGGCTCGACCAGGGTGGCTGCCGCCGCGACCTTGTCGGACTTGTAGACGTGATCCTTTATCGACGCCTGGATCGACGCCTGGGACTGCGGGTCGAGCGTCGTACGGATGGTCAGGCCGCCCTGGTTCCAGACCTTCGCCCGATCCTCCTTGGTCTTGCCGAAGACCGGGTCGCTCAGGAAGACGTTCTCCACGTACTTGCAGAAGAAGCTGGCGCCCTTGATCGCCGTGATGCAGCCGTTCTTCGGCTCGCTGACGTGCAGCCCGAGCTTCGTCTCCTTGGCGGCGTCGGCCTGCTCCTGGGAGATGTCGTGCACCTCGGCCATGCGCTGCAGCACGGTGTTGCGGCGCTTGGTGGCCTCCTCCTCGTCGTTGACCGGGTCGTACCGGCTCGGCGACTGGACGATGCCCGCGAGCAGCGCCGACTCCTGGAGGTTCAGGGCCTTGGCGGGCTTGGAGAAGTAGCGCTGGGAGGCGGCCTCGACGCCGTACGCCTGCTCCCCGAAGAACGTGATGTTCAGGTAGTTCTCGAGGATCTTCTTCTTGCCCAGCTTCTCTTCCAGCTGGATCGCGTACTTGAGCTCGCGGATCTTGCGGCCGATGGTCTGCTGGGTGGCCTGGGCGACCTTGGTCGGGTCGTCGCCGGCCTCTTCCACGAAGTAGTTCTTCACCAGCTGCTGGGTCAGGGTGGAGGCGCCCTGGGCCACCCCGCCGTTCTGCGCGTTCTGGTTGACCGCGCGCAGGATGCCCTTCAGGTCGATCGCGCCGTGCTGGTAGTAGCGCGAGTCCTCGATCGCGACGATCGCCTTCTGCATGTAGGGCGAGATGTTCTTGAGGTCGATCACTGTGCGGTCGCGCGAGTAGACCGTCGCGATCTGACCGCCCTTGCTGTCCAGGATCGTGGTCCGCTGACTCAGCGACGGACTTTTCAGATTGTCCGGAATGTCATCAAACCCCTGGACCGACCCCTTGGCCGCCAGGCCGAGCGCGCCCGCGGCGGGCAGCGCGATTCCGGCCATGACGGCGCCCGCGAGCACGCTGACACCGAGGAACTTGGCGGCCTGCTGCGTAGGGGACAGACCACCGCCCGAGCGCTTCTTTGGCATGAGGGCAGCCTACGTTCTCATTCGCCGGACACGCGTATATGCCTTGGCCTAAGCTGCTCTCAACTGTCACAGCAGTGCGGCCACGTATCAATACGTCCGGCGACCCCGAATCGTTCCGGAGATTCCGCGTCCCTGTGGAGCACGTGTCCGAATCAGCCTTGTGTGTCACATGGCGTCCCTTGTGACTCGACTGAACTGTCCGGGTTTGCCGGGATGGTCGCACATGTCCTCGGCTCACTCCCCCGGGTGATCTGCCGCTTACGCATAGTCCGTTCGGGCCATTCAAGATTGGGCCCGAAGGGGGTGTTGCGCTGTGCCCACCTTCCGTAACGTCCTCAACTGGCGGCGGTGAATATGCCGCTGCCGCCGTGGGGGAGCCTCGATTCGGGAGAGGACGGCGCCGGTATGGGCTGGGTAACCGACTGGAGTGCGCAGGCGGCCTGCCGCACTACCGATCCAGATGAACTGTTCGTTCAAGGAGCAGCGCAGAACAGGGCAAAGGCAGTGTGCACCGGATGTCCGGTTCGCACGGAGTGCCTCGCCGACGCGCTCGACAACCGCGTCGAATTCGGCGTGTGGGGTGGCATGACCGAGCGCGAGCGCCGTGCATTGCTGCGCCGGCGGCCGACCGTCACCTCGTGGCGTCGCCTGCTCGAGACCGCGCGTACGGAGTACGAGCGCGGCGCGGGCCTGCTGCCCCTCGACGAGGAAGAGGTGTACGAGCGCTACGCGGCGGTGGGCTGAGGGGAGTTCGCCCTTCGGGACAGGACGCCACCCTCGGGCCTCTCAGGCCCGTCCGAGCCCTTCCAGGGCCCGTCCGGTGCCGCGGAGGCCGGCAGGGCTGAGGGCGTCCCCTCAGGGCCGCTCCCGCACGCTCAGCCTTCGGGCAGCTCCGGCCGGTGGGCCGCGAGCCGGTTCCCGATGTCCCGCAGCCCCGCGAGATCGTGTACGTCACCGGGCAGCGCGGCCACTTCGGCCACCGGCACCTCCGGGTGGCGCGCGGCGAAGCGGTCACGCGTGCGCTGCTCGCGGGAGAGCAACTGCATGCGCTCGGCGTGGAGCCTCAACAAACCTGCGGTGAGTTGGTCGATGGATCGCTCGGGGTCCGTGGCGGCGGTCCTGTCCGTAGCGGTGGTGCGGTCCGTGGTGGCTGTCCTGTCCGTGGCGGCGGGGGAGCCTTCGTCAGGAGCTGATGTCTCGGAAGCCGGTGATCCTGAACTGCCGTACGTGTCGGGAGAGTTACGAAGTCCAGCTTTCCCGTCCCCCTGATCCACAATGCCGGGCTCGTCAAGATTTTCTGCGGCGACGGATTCAGGATTTTCCGCGTCGACGGAATCAAGATCCTCCGCGGCGGCGAGCGCCCGTTCGGCGGACAGCTGGGTGGCCCCGCTGCCGTGCACCCGGTTGAGCACCAGCCCGGCGAACGGCATGTCCTCAGCGGCCAGCCGCTGCACGAAGTACGCGGCCTCGCGCAGCGCGTCCCGCTCGGGCGCCGCCACCACGAGGAACGCGGTGCCGGGCGCCTGGAGCAGCTTGTACGTGGCGTCGGCCCGGGTGCGGAAACCGCCGAAGGTGGTGTCCATGGCCGCGACGAACGTCTGGACGTCCTTGAGGAGCTGACCCCCGAGCAGCTTGCCCAGGGTGCCGGTCATCATCGACATCCCGACGCTGAGGAACTTCATGCCCGCCCGGCCGCCCAGCTTCGCCGGCGCCGTCAGCAGCCGGATCAGCCGCCCGTCGAGGAAGGACCCGAGCCGCTTCGGGGCGTCCAGGAAGTCCAGTGCCGAGCGGGACGGCGGCGTGTCGACCACGATCAGGTCCCACTCGTCGCGCGCCCGCAACTGGCCCAGCTTCTCCATCGCCATGTACTCCTGCGTGCCCGCGAAGCCCGCCGAAAGCGACTGGTAGAAGGGGTTGTTGAGGATGGCGGCCGCCCGGTCGCCGTCCGCGTGCGCCTCGACGATCTCGTCGAACGTGCGCTTCATGTCGAGCATCATGGCGTGCAGCTCGCCGCTCCCCTCGACGCCCTTCACCCGGCGCGGAGTGTTGTCGAGCGAGTCGATGCCCATGGACTGCGCCAGCCTGCGCGCGGGGTCGATGGTGAGCACGACCACCTTGCGGCCGCGCTCCGCGGCGCGCAGCCCGAGGGCCGCGGCCGTGGTCGTCTTGCCGACGCCGCCGGAGCCGCAGCACACCACGATGCGGGTCTTCGGGTCGTCGAGCAGCGGGTCGAGATCGAGGACGCGGGCGGGGTCCAGACTCATGACATCCCTTGCTTACGCAGCTGTGCGGCCAGTTCGTACAGGCCCGCCAGATCCAGGCCCTCGGCGAGCAGCGGGAGTTCGTGCAGTGGCAGGCCCAGTTCGGCCAGTACGCTCCGCTGCTCGGTCTCCAGGGCGTACCGCTCGGCGTACTCCTCGGCCTGCTGGAGGAGCGGCCCCACCAGCCGCTCGGCCAGTCCGCCGCGCCGCGCGCCGCCGAGGCCGGCCGCGGAGAGCGATTTGGCGATCGCCGTACGGGGAGCGGCCTCCACGAGTGCCAGGTCGGTGTCGTCGAGGAGTGCCGGGCGCACCATGTTCACGATGATCCGGCCCACGGGAAGCTTCGCGGCGCGCAGCTCCGCGATCCCGTCCGCGGTCTCCTGTACGGGCATCTCCTCCAGCAGCGTCACCAAGTGGACCTCCGTCTCCGGGGACTTGAGGACACGCATGACGGCCTGGGCCTGATTGTGTATCGGGCCGATCTTCGCGAGGCCTGCGACCTCGTCGTTGACGTTCAGGAAGCGGGTGATGCGACCGGTGGGGGGTGCGTCCATCACCACGTAGTCGTATGTGAAGCGGCCGCTCTTCTCCTTGCGCCGCACCGCCTCGCAGGCCTTGCCGGTGAGGAGCACGTCCCGCAGTCCGGGCGCGATGGTGGTCGCGAAGTCGATCGCGCCGAGTTTCTTCAGGGCGCGGCCGGCGCCGCCCAGTTTGTAGAACATCTGGAGGTAGTCCAGCAGCGCCAGTTCGGGGTCGATGGCGAGGGCGTACACCTCCCCGCCCCCCGGAGCGACGGCGATCTTCCGCTCCTCGTAGGGCAGCGCTTCTGTCTCGAAGAGCTGCGCGATGCCCTGTCTGCCCTCGACCTCGACGAGGAGGGCGCGCTTGCCCTCGGTCGCGAGGGCGAGCGCGAGGGCCGCGGCTACCGTGGTCTTGCCGGTACCGCCCTTGCCGCTGACGACCTGGAGCCTGCTCACGTATTCGAGCCTAACCAGTCCGCCGCCGGAGTAAGCAGGAGGCTGTGGACAAGCCGCGCTTTCGAGGGTGGGACAGCGGGTGGCTCGGGCGGGAGATGGTGGTCCTCAGCGGCTACAGTCGGCCACATGACCAAGTGGGAATACTCAACCGTGCCGCTGCTCGTCCATGCCACGAAGCAGATTCTGGACACCTGGGGCGAGGACGGCTGGGAGCTCGTCCAGGTCGTGCCCGGACCGAACAACCCCGAGCAGCTGGTGGCCTACCTGAAGCGCGAGAAGTCCGCATGAGCGGGGCGGTCGAGGCGAAGCTCGCCGAACTCGGGCTGACCCTTCCGGGTGTCGTTCCGCCGCTGGCCGCGTACCAGCCCGCCGTGCAGTCGGGCGTGTACGTGTACACCGCCGGGCAGCTTCCGATGGTGGACGGGAAGCTTCCGGTCACCGGCAAGGTGGGGGCCGAGGTCACCGCCGAGGAGGCCAAGGAGCTGGCCCGTACATGCGCGCTGAACGCCCTGGCGGCGGTGAAGTCGGTCGTGGGCGACCTCGACCGCATCGCGCGTGTCGTGAAGGTCGTGGGCTTCGTGGCCTCGGCGTCGGACTTCACCGGGCAGCCGGGTGTGCTGAACGGCGCGAGCGAGCTGCTGGGCGCCGTGCTGGGTGACAAGGGCGTGCACGCCCGCAGCGCGGTCGGTGTGGCCGTGCTGCCGCTGGACGCGCCGGTCGAGGTCGAGATCCAGGTGGAGCTGACGCACGCGTAGCCTCCGGGCGTCTTGCGTGCGTCGTGCCCGGCTGAGTTTCCGGGTGCCTGGTTCGTCGTGGGTCGGGGCCGTGGGGGGGGGGGGGCGGGGGGGGCGCCCCCCCCCCGCCCCCCGGCGCGCCCCCCCCCCCCCCCGCGGGGGGGGGGGGGGGCGGGGGGGGGGGGGGGGGGGGGGGGGGGGGGGGGGGGGGTTTGGGGGGGGGGGGGTGGGGGGGGGGGGGGGGGGGGGGTGGTGGCCCCCCCCCCCCCCCCCCCCACGGCCCCTTCCGTACGTACGTCTCAGCCTCTCCGGCGTTTGAGGAGCGGGTCCGGGGCGGAGCCCCAGGGACGGGAAGGGCAGGACGGAGGGGCCGAGGAGCGCTTGTGGGGGCGGTGAGGCCTCGAACATCCGCCCGGCTCGGGATAGCCTCCGGCCATGGGGAATGGGCAATGGTTTCCGGCGGAGTGGCCGGAGCGGATTCGGGCGCTCGCCGAGGGCACGCTGACGCCGGTCACGCCCCGGCGCGCCGCCACGGTGATGCTGGTGAAGGACAGCGAGGCCGGCCCCGTGGTCCACATGCTGCGCAGACGTGCCTCCATGGCCTTCGCCGGAGGCGCGTACGCGTATCCGGGCGGCGGCGTGGACCCGCGCGACGACGAGCACCAGATCCGCTGGGCGGGGCCCACGCGCGCGTGGTGGGCGCAGAGGCTCGGCGTGGACGAGACCTCCGCGCAGGCCGTCGTCTGCGCGGCCGTACGGGAGACGTACGAGGAGGCGGGCGTCCTGCTCGCCGGCCCCAGCCCGGACACCGTGGTCGGCGACACGACGGGGGACGACTGGGAGGCGGACCGGGCGGCCCTGGTCGCCAGGGACCTGTCCTTCGCGGAGTTCCTCGACCGCAGGGGGCTCGTGCTCCGCTCGGACCTGCTCGGGGCCTGGGCCCGCTGGATCACCCCGGAGTTCGAGTCCCGCCGCTACGACACGTGGTTCTTCGTGGCCGTCCTCCCGGAGGGCCAGCGCACGCGGAACGCCTCCACGGAGGCCGACCGCACGGTGTGGATCCGTCCGGCCGACGCGGCCGTCGGCTACGACAAGGGCGAGCTGCTGATGATGCCGCCCACCATCGCGACCCTGCGCGGGATCGTGGAGTACGAGAGGGCCGCCGACGCCCTCGCCGCCGCGCCCGCCCGTGATCTGACCCCCGTCCTGGCCAAGGCGCGCCTGGAGGAGGGCGAGGTCGTCCTCTCCTGGCCGGGACACGACGAGTTCACCAAGCACATCCCGACCGGCGGAGCATCCGCATGACCGACGCAGCAGCCCTCCCCGGCCGGCCGCGAGGCACGGTCCTCTCCGGCCCCGCCACCGCGCGCGCGGTGAACGTCCTCGCCCCCAACGCCTCCGCGATGACCCTGGACGGCACGAACACGTGGATCGTGTCCGAGCCGGACTCCGAGCTCGCGGTCGTCATCGACCCGGGGCCCCTGGACGACGTACATCTGCGCACGGTCCTGGACACGGCCGAGAAGGCCGGGAAGCGTGTCGCGCTGACCCTGCTGACACACGGGCATCCCGATCACGCGGAGGGCGCATCACGGTTCGCCGAGCTGACGGGGACCAAGGTCCGGGCTCTGGACCCCGCGCTGCGGCTGGGGGACGAGGGGCTGGCCGCCGGAGAGGTGATCAGCGTCGGTGGGCTCGAGCTGCGCGTCGTGTCGACCCCGGGGCACACCGCCGACTCGCTGTGCTTCCATCTCCCGGCCGATCGGGCGGTCCTGACCGGGGACACCGTCCTGGGGCGCGGTACGACCGTGGTGGCCCATCCCGACGGGCGTCTGGGCGACTATCTGGACTCCCTGCGCCGGCTCCGCTCCCTGACGGTCGACGACGGCGTGCACACCGTCCTGCCCGGTCACGGGCCCGTCCTCGAGGACGCACAGGGCGCGGTCGAGTTCTATCTCGCCCATCGCGCCCACCGGCTCGCCCAGGTCGAGACCGCCGTCGAGAACGGTTACCGGTCGCCGGACGAGGTCGTCGCGCGCGTCTACGCGGATGTGGACCGGTCGTTGTGGCCCGCGGCCGAGCTGTCGGTGCTGGCGCAGATGGACTATCTGCGGGAGCACGGGCTCATCTAGGACAGACCCCGGGCACCGGGGCAGGCTCCGGTCGCGGCGGCGTTTTCCGGGGTCCTGGAGGAGGCCTTCACGGGCGGGGCGCCTTGATGCCGTGCACGCGCGCGTACTCCCCGGCGAGCCATGGCCCCAGGTCGTCCACGTACGAGCGGAGCACGGCCGGTTCGCCGGTCGGCTCGTATCCGCGGACGGCCGCGTTCCGTACGTCGTCGGCCCGCTCCGGGTAGTACGCGCCGAACGCCTCGGCCATCTCCCCGAGGTCGCTGGTCCAGCCGTTCCAGCGCGGCATGACGAGTGTGAAGCCGGTGCGGACGAGGTGCCGCGACATCGAGCGGACCAGCGGGCGCCTGGCCTCGTCGGTGTCCGCGGCGGCGATCCGCTCGCGCCAGCGCGGCAGCATCAGGGCGAGGTCGCCGTTCGTCTCGCGGGCCAGCAGCCCGTCGGGGCGGTAGCGCGGCAGGTGTTCGGCCAGATCCTCGCCCAGGAGGGGCGTACAGAGGCAGGCGACGAACCAGCCGAGGTCGTACGTCTCCAGGTCGCTCAGCAGCCGTGTACGGCTGAACAGCAGCGTCCCCACCCCGTCGATCTCGGCGAACTCCTTGTCGAGCGCCTCTTCGAGCGCGCGGGCGTCGGCGCGGTCCGCGTCCGTCGGCTCGTCGCGCAGGGACAGCAGCAGGTCGAGGTCGGAGCGTCCCACGCGCGCGGTGCCGCGCGGGATCGAGCCGTAGAGGTACGCGCCGTTCAGCCGGGCCCCGAAGACGTCCAGGACGCGGTCACGGGCCGCCGCGACGACCGGCCTGAAGGCGTACGGGACGCGCGCGGGCGATCCCTCGCGCTCGATGTACCCCTGGGCGTCGAGCCCTCTGCGGTGTCCCTGAGCGGCCATGACGCCCACTGTGCCCCGAAGGTCAGCCCTGGCGCAGATCATTTACGGCTGCCCTTCGAGGCACAACGGGCCGAGGCGAGGAGAACCGCGGGCGGCTGTATCGGCCGGGTCCGGCCCCGGAGGGCGGTTCCGAGGACGGGTCCCGCTTCGGAAGGGTCACGACACCGGGTCCGGCCTCCGAAGGGTTACGGCACTGGGGTCGCGCTTCGGAAGGGTTACGGCACCGGGGTCGCGCCTCGGAAGGGTTACGACGACGGGGCCCCGCCTCGGAAGAAGGCGGGACCCCGTCGACGTACGGCCAAATGTGTCAGCGCGAGCGCTTGGCGAGCCTCTCCACGTCCAGGAGGATCACCGCGCGAGCCTCCAGCCGGAGCCAGCCGCGGCCCGCGAAGTCGGCGAGCGCCTTGTTGACGGTCTCGCGGGAGGCGCCGACCAGCTGGGCCAACTCCTCCTGCGTGAGGTCGTGCACGACGTGGATGCCCTCTTCGGACTGCACGCCGAAGCGGCGCGACAGGTCGAGCAGGGCGCGCGCTACACGGCCGGGCACGTCGGAGAAGACCAGGTCGGACATCTGGTCGTTGGTCTTGCGCAGGCGCCGTGCGACGGCGCGCAGCAGGGCGGCGGCCACCTCGGGCCGCGCGTTCAGCCACGGCTGGAGGTCGCCGTGGCCGAGGCCGAGCAGCTTGACCTCGGTGAGTGCGGTGGCGGTCGCCGTGCGCGGGCCCGGGTCGAACAGCGACAGCTCGCCGATCAGCTCACCGGGGCCGAGGACGGCCAGCATGTTCTCGCGCCCGTCGGGGGAGGTGCGGTGGAGCTTCACCTTGCCCTCGGTGACCACATAGAGGCGGTCGCCGGGGTCGCCCTCATGGAAGAGGGCATCGCCTCGCGCGAGGGTCACCTCACTCATGGAGGCGCGGAGCTCCGCGGCCTGCTCGTCATCGAGCGCCGCGAAGAGCGGGGCGCGCCGCAGAACGTCGTCCACGAGTTCTCTCCTTGTCGACCTGCTCAGGGGATCTTGCTCCCCCTTGGTACCAGGGGACCGTGTTCCCCATCTTGCCGGACCGTCCAAACAGTGTGATCAGTCACAAGTCTGCCGCACTGGCGTCCCAACGAGTGCGGCAGGGGGCCAATTGGGGGCCGATCTTCGGGGTCCGGGGCGGATGTCGGTGTCGGGCTTTAGGCTGGCCGGGTGTCCAAAACGCCGGTGAGAGCACAGGCCAAGGGGGCTGGGCGGGTGGTTGTACGTCGCGATTCCGCTGTGGGCGAACAGGCCCCCGACGGAACCAAAGAATCGACAAAAGCGACAAAGTCGACGCCGGTGAAGGCGGTACCGAAGACCGCGTCGAAGGCGGCAACGAAGACCGCATCGAAGACGGTCGGCGGGAAGAGCGCGAAGAAGACCGCCCGTCAGACCGCCAAAAAGGCGACACCCGCGAAAACGGCCGCCAAGAAGGTGACGCCGGTGAAGGCGGTCTCCAAGAAGGCGGTCTCGAAGAAGGCCGCCCCCAAGCAGGGCGTCTCGAAGAAGGCCGTCTCAACGAAGGCGGCTTCCAAGAAGGCGGCGTCCGATGAGGCCGCCGCCAAGAAGGTGGCACCCGTGCAGCCCGTCGTCCCCGAGCCGCCGCGGAACGAGTCGCACACCGCCCTCGTCCGCCGGGCCCGCCGTATCAACCGCGAGCTCGCCGAGGTGTACCCGTACGCCCACCCGGAGCTGGACTTCGAGAACCCCTTCCAGCTGGTCGTCGCCACGGTCCTGTCCGCCCAGACCACCGACCTGCGGGTGAACCAGACGACACCGGCGCTCTTCGCCAGGTACCCGACCCCCGAGGACCTCGCCGAGGCCAACCCGGAGGAGGTCGAGGAGATCCTGCGCCCGACCGGGTTCTTCCGGGCCAAGACCAAGTCCGTCATAGGGCTCTCCAAGGCCCTGCGGGACGACTTCGGGGGCGAGGTGCCCGGACGCCTCGAAGACCTCGTCAAACTGCCCGGAGTGGGCCGCAAGACCGCCTTCGTCGTGCTCGGCAACGCCTTCGGGCGGCCCGGGATCACCGTGGACACCCACTTCCAGCGGCTCGTGCGGCGCTGGCAGTGGACGGCGGAGAGCGAGCCGGACAAGATCGAGGCGGCTGTCGGCGGGCTCTTCCCGAAGAGCGAGTGGACCATGCTGTCGCACCACGTGATCTTCCATGGACGCCGCATCTGTCACGCCCGCAAGCCCGCCTGCGGCGCCTGCCCCATCGCCCCGCTCTGCCCGGCGTACGGGGAGGGCGAGACCGACCCCGAGAAGGCGAAGAAGCTCCTGAAGTACGAGAAGGGCGGCTTCCCCGGCCAGCGACTCAACCCGCCGCAGGCCTATCTGGACGCGGGCGGCATCCCCGCACCCCCACTGGGCGCCGGATGACGGAACGAACACGGCCCCGGCGGGCGTTGGGAACAGCAGAACGGGGGTGGCGATGAAGCGCGCAGGCAACACACAGGACGAGAGCAACACACAGGGCGGGCCGGTGCTCAGCAAGGACGGTCTGCCCGACTGGCTGGGCCCGGTCGCGCACGCCGCGGAGACGGTGGAACCGCTCCAGCTGAGCCGCTTTTTGCCGCCGGCGAACGGCACGGGCCGGCAGTCCGCGGTGCTCATCCTCTTCGGCGAGGGCGACCGGGGCCCCGAGCTGTTGCTCATGGAGCGCGCCGGCACCCTCAGATCGCACGCCGGGCAGCCGTCGTTCCCAGGTGGCGCGCTCGACCCCGCCGACGGCGACCCGAAGGCGGACGGGCCGCTGCGGGCGGCCCTGCGCGAGGCTGAGGAGGAGACCGGCCTCGACCCGAGCGGCGTCCAGCTCTTCGGCGTGCTGCCCAAGCTGTACATCCCGGTCAGCGGCTTCGTGGTCACCCCGGTCCTCGGGTGGTGGCGCCGCCCGACTCCTGTCGGCGTCGTCGACCCGGGCGAGACCGCCCGGGTCTTCACGGTGCCCGTGGTGGATCTCACGGATCCGGCCAACCGTGCGACCACCGTGCACCCCAGCGGTCACCGAGGTCCGGCGTTTCTGGTCGAATCTGCCCTGGTCTGGGGCTTCACGGCCGGAGTGATCGACAAGATCCTGCATTTCGCGGGCTGGGAGCGCCCGTGGGACCGCGAGAACCAGGTCCCGCTCGACTGGCGCGCGTGACAAGGTGACCTTCGTGAATGTGCTGGACATCCTGTTGCTGGTCGCCGCCGTGTGGTTCGCGATCGTGGGCTATCGCCAGGGCTTCGTCGTCGGCATCCTGTCGGTGATCGGTTTCCTGGGCGGTGGTCTCGTCGCCGTCTACCTGCTCCCGATCATCTGGAGTTGGACGACCGACGACAGCAAGGTGAGTACGACCGCCGCCGTCGTCGCTGTGGTTGTCGTGATCGTCTGCGCCTCCGTGGGCCAGGCCCTCACCACCCACCTCGGCAACAAGCTGCGCCGGTACATCACTTGGTCCCCGGCCAGAGCCCTGGACGCGACCGGCGGCGCCCTCGTGAACGTCGTGGCGATGCTGCTCGTCGCCTGGTTGATCGGCTCGGCCCTCGCCGGTACGACGCTGCCGACGCTCGGCAAGGAGGTCCGCAACTCCAAGGTGCTGCTCGGGGTTTCCCGCGCGCTGCCCTCCGAGGCCAACACCTGGTTCGCCGACTTCTCCTCGGTCCTTGCTCAGAACGGCTTCCCGCAGGTCTTCAGCCCGTTCGCCAACGAGCCCATCACAGAGGTCCAGCCGCCCGACCCGCAGCTCGCCGGCAGCCCCGTCGCCACCCGCTCGCAGAACTCCATCGTCAAGGTCATGGGCACCGCCCAGAGTTGCGGCAAGGTCCTCGAAGGCACCGGTTTCGTCTTCAGCGACCGCCGCGTCATGACCAACGCGCATGTGGTCGGCGGGGTCGACGAACCCACCGTCCAGATAGGCGGCGAAGGCAAGAAGTACGACGCCAAGGTCGTCCTGTACGACTGGGAGCGCGACATCGCCGTGCTCGACGTACCGGACCTGAAGGCGCCCGCCCTGCGGTTCAGCCCGAAGGACGCGAGCAGCAGTGACAGCGCGATCGTCGCGGGGTTCCCGCAGAACGGCTCGTACAACGTCCAGCCCGCGCGCGTGCGGGGCCGCATCACGGCCAACGGCCCGGACATCTACCACCGCAAGACGGTGCGCCGCGATGTCTACTCGCTCTACGCGACGGTCCGTCAGGGCAACTCCGGCGGACCGCTGCTGACACCCGAGGGCAAGGTGTACGGCGTGGTCTTCGCGAAGTCGCTGGACGACGCCGAGACCGGCTACGCGCTCACCGCCGACGAGGTCCGGCCGGACATCGCCAAGGGGCGTACGGCCAACCAGCAGGTGGACAGCGACAGCTGCGCGCTCTGACCGGTGGGCGGGGCCTCAGCCGCGTGGATGGCGCAGCCGCACGGAGACCCAGCGGGCCCGGCGGCGCAGAATGTGCGGAATCCCCACGCGAGGATCCGTGCCCGTCAGCTGCGGGGTGCCCCTCTGATGGGAGCTCAGACCCGTGGCCGAGCGGCGATTGCGTGCTGCGTCACTGTAGTCGTGCGTCCAGCCCATACCCCGACGTCTGCCCCTGCCCCAAGGTCGATAACCTCGCCCCAGCCCTTCAATTGGCCTATGCGTCAGGCAATTGGCTGTTCGTAGGACAGGCGTTCACGGTCCGCATTCCGGGCGCGGCACCGGGTGCGTCCGGGCGGTCACTCGATGGTGACCACCGATGTCCCGGCCGGGTTCCGGATCGTCACCGGTCGGGTTCCGGATCCTTCAGCCAGTTGATCAGTTCGGTGGAAAAGGCGACCGGATCCTCTTCGTGCGGGAAGTGGCCGAGCCCGTCGAACAGCCGCCAGCGGTACGGCGCTTCGACGTACTCGCCGGAGCCCGCCGCGCTCCGCGTCCGCATCACCGGATCGAGTGAGCCGTGCAGATGCAGCGTCGGCACCCGCACCGGCCGCTTCATGCGCCGGTTGAACTGGATGCCGTCCGGGCGCGCCATGGACCGCACCATCCACCGGTACGGCTCGATGGAGCAGTGCGCGGTCGACGGGATGCGCATGGCCCGGCGGTACGTCTCCAGGGTGTCCTCGTCCGGCTGCCGGGGCCCCGACCAGTCGCGTACCAGACGGCCCACCAGGGCGCCGTCGTCGGCGAGGAGTTGGCGCTCCGGGATCCAGGGGCGCTGGAATCCCCAGATGTACGAGCCCGCCGCCGTCTGCTTGACGTCGGAGAGCATGGCGGAACGCCAGCGCCGCGGATGCGGCATGGACGACACCGCGAGCCGGCGGACGAGCTTGGGCCGCATGGCGGCCGCCGTCCACGCCAGATAGCCGCCGAGGTCGTGCCCGACCAGCGCGGCGTCGGGCTCGCCGAGGGACCGTACGACCCCGGTGATGTCGAGCGCGAGGTTGGCGGGGTCGTAGCCGCGCGGGGTGCGGTCGCTGCCCCCGACGCCCCGCAGGTCCATGGCCACGGCCCGGAACCCGGCGTCGGCGAGCGCGACGAGCTGGTGCCGCCAGGTCCACCAGAACTGCGGGAAGCCGTGCAGCAGCAGGACGAGCGGCCCGTCGCCGAGCTCGGCGATGTGGAAGCGCGCGCCGTTGGCGGCCACGTCCCGGTGCGTCACTTTTTGTCCGCCGGGAAGGTCGATCCGTACGACCGAGGTGGGTTGCGCCGAAGGTGTGGCGGGGTCCGTCATGAGGATGAGCGTGCCACAGCCTTGACGGCGTCCTCGACCGGTTCGGGCCGGGGGTGCGGCTTGGCGTTCGGCAGAACACCCGCCGTCTCCTTCACGGAGGCGGCCACCTTCTGCGGGCCCTGGCTCTTCTTGACCTTCTTCGCGAAGATCTGGCCGATCAACGCGAGTACGGCCGCGACCAGCACGTTCGCCGCGAACGACAGCAGGAAGCAGATCGCGAGATTCCAGTCGCTCCAGGTCCGGATGCCGTACGCGAGGGCGAAACTGAGCATCGGCAGGGAGAAGATCAGCACCGCGCCGGCCGCCCCGAACGCGCCGCCGCTCACCGCGCCGCGCTTGACGTCCTGCTTGAGCTGCGCCTTCGCCAGTGCGATTTCGTCGTGCACCAGTGCGGACATCTCGGTCGTCGCCGAGGCGACCAGCTCGCCGATACTGCGTTCGGCGCCGACCGGGCTGCCGTCGGGTGCGCTCATCGCTGTCTCCCTCTTCTGCATGTGTTTGTACGGTCCTGTCAGATCATGCCGGACCGTCGTCCCCCTCGCTTGCCCCACCCGCCACTTCGGCAAGCCTGCGGTGTTCCGCGGCCTTCCGCTCATAGATCGCGGCCATGCGCAGGTGGTACTCCGGCTTGTCCTGCTCGTAGATGTCGGGGATGCCGTCGAGGTCCTCGTCGCGCTCCTCGGCCTCGCACAGCGCGCGGTACTGGGCGTTGCGCATCTTCAGCAGCGCCGTGGCGAGCACGGCCGCGATGAACGAGCCGATCAGGACGGCGGCCTTGGTCTCGTCGGTGAGGCTCGTATTGCCTTCGAAGGCGAGTTCGCCGATGAGCAGGGAGACGGTGAATCCGATGCCGGCGAGGGTGGCCACGGCGGCGACATCGGCCCATTCCAGTTCGTCACTGAGCGAGGCCCTGGTGAACCGGGCCGTCAGCCACGTACCGCCGAAGATGCCGACCGCCTTGCCGACGACGAGTCCGAGCACCACGCCGAGTGTCTCGGGCCGGGTGAACACATCGTGGACCGCTCCGCCGGAGATCGAGACGCCCGCGCTGAACAGGGCGAACAGCGGAACCGCCAGTCCCGCCGACACCGGGCGCACCAGATGCTCGATGTGCTCGCCGGGGGAGTGCTCCTCGCCTTCGAGCGGATGGCAGCGCAGCATCAGACCCATCGCCACACCGGCGATGGTGGCGTGGATGCCGCTGTTGTACATCAGGCCCCAGATGACCAGCGCGAGCGGGACGTACACGTACCAGCCGCGCACGCCCTTGCGCAGCAGCAGCCAGAAGACGCCGAGGCCCACGACGGCCCCGCCGAGCGCCGCGAGGTTGATGGAGTCGGTGAAGAAGACCGCGATGATCAGGATCGCGAACAGGTCGTCGACGACGGCGAGGGTCAGCAGGAAGGCGCGCAGGGCGGACGGCAGCGACGTCCCGATGACGGCGAGCACGGCGAGCGCGAAGGCGATGTCGGTGGCGGTGGGGACGGCCCATCCTTGGAGCGAGCCTCCGCCGAACACGTTGGTCAGGACGTAGACGACCGCGGGAACGACCATGCCGCAGACAGCGGCGACCACGGGCAGCACCGCGGCCTTCGGGTCCCGCAGATCCCCGGCCACCAGCTCGCGCTTCAGCTCGATCCCGGCGACGAAGAAGAACACGGCGAGCAGTCCGTCGGCCGCCCAGTGCTCGACGGACAGGTCGAGCCCGAGCGCCGCCGGCCCGAAGTGGTAGTGCGAGACGGTCTCGTAGCTGTCCGGCAGGGTGTTCGCCCAGATCAGCGCCGCGACCGCCGCGATCAGCAGCAGCACTCCGCCCACGGTTTCGGTGCGCAGCGCGTCCGCCACGAAGTTCCGCTCGGGCAGGGACATCCGGCCGAAGAACTTACGAGTGGTGGTGCTGGGGAGCGCGGGCACGAGGAGGACCTCCGGTCGAGCAGGCAGGACTGAGCACTCGCCGACCAGACTTCCCGGCACACCATGAACGATCTTGTCGCGCCTTGACGCTTTGCTTACTTTACCTAACATGAGGCCGGGTCGGTGCGGGATCTTCACATTACGGCCAAACCGGGCGTGAGGCGTGCTGGTTGGGATGAGGGGGCATCCCGGCAACCCCGGGGGCTGCGTGAGAGGGCTTCCCGGTGACCCTGCTGGCCGCGTGCGGGGTGCGGGACTGCGTGAGGGGTGCGGGAGCGCGCGGGGGCTCCCGCACCCCTCAGGGTCGGGCCGACGGGGTGGGCCCGTCTCAGTCCTCGCTGGATGCGGCCGGCAGCTTGGCCTGGATCAGGTCCATCACCGTGGAGTCGGTGAGCGTCGTGACGTCACCGAGCTCGCGGTTCTCGGCCACGTCGCGCAGCAGGCGGCGCATGATCTTCCCGGACCGGGTCTTCGGCAGCTCGGCGACCGGCAGGACCCGCTTGGGCTTGGCGATCGGGCCGAGGGTGGTGCCGACGTGGTTGCGCAGGTCGGCCACCAGTCCGGGGTCGTCGGCGGAAGCCGTCCCGCGCAGGATGACGAAGGCGACGATCGCCTGCCCGGTGGTCTCGTCCGCCGCGCCCACGACCGCCGCCTCGGCGACCGCCGGGTGGGAGACGAGGGCCGACTCGACCTCGGTGGTGGAGATGTTGTGCCCGGACACGAGCATGACGTCGTCGACGCGCCCGAGGAGCCAGATGTCGCCGTCGTCGTCCTTCTTGGCCCCGTCGCCGGCGAAGTACTTCCCCTCGAAGCGCGACCAGTACGTGTCGAGGAAGCGCTGGTCGTCGCCCCAGATCGTGCGCAGCATGGACGGCCAGGGCTCGGTCAGCACGAGGTAGCCGCCACCGCCGTCGGGCACCTCGTTCGCGTCGTCGTCGACCACCGTCGCCGCGATGCCGGGCAGCGCCCGCTGCGCCGATCCCGGCTTCGTCTCGGTGACCCCGGGCAGCGGCGAGATCATCATCGCGCCGGTCTCGGTCTGCCACCAGGTGTCGACGATCGGCGTGCGGTCCCCGCCGATGTGCTTGCGGTACCAGATCCATGCCTCGGGGTTGATCGGCTCGCCGACCGACCCGAGCACCCGCAGGGACGACAGATCGAACTTCGCGGGGATGTCGTCGCCCCACTTCATGAACGTACGGATGGCCGTGGGTGCCGTGTACAGGATCGTCACCCCGTACTTCTGGACGATCTCCCAGAACCGGCCCTGGTGCGGCGTGTCGGGGGTTCCCTCGTACATCACCTGCGTCGCACCGTTCGAGAGCGGTCCGTAGGTGATGTACGAGTGCCCGGTGACCCAGCCGATGTCGGCCGTGCACCAGTACACGTCGGTCTCCGGCTTGAGGTCGAAGACCGCGTTGTGGGTGTACGAGGCCTGCGTGAGGTAGCCGCCCGAGGTGTGCAGGATGCCCTTCGGCTTCCCGGTGGTCCCGGACGTGTAGAGGATGAACAGCGGGTGCTCGGCCTCGAACGCCTCCGGCGTGTGCTCGGCCGACTGCCGTCCGACGATGTCGTGCCACCACACATCGCGGCCCTCGGTCCAGGCGACGTCCTCGCCGGTGCGGCGCACCACCAGCACCTTGTCGACCCCGTCGACCCGGCTGACGGCCTCGTCGACGGCGGGCTTGAGCGCGGACGGCTTCCCGCGCCGGTAGCCGCCGTCGGAGGTGATGACCAGCTTGGCGTCGGCGTCCTGGATGCGGGTGGCGATCGCCTCCGCGGAGAACCCGCCGAAGACCACGGAGTGCGCGGCGCCGATACGGGCACAGGCCAGCATCGCGACGACGGCCTCGGGAATCATCGGCAGGTAGACGGCGACCCGGTCGCCCTTGCCGACGCCCAGCTCGGTGAGGGCGTTCGCGGCCCTCGACACCTCGTCCTTGAGCTCGGCGTAGGTGATGGCCCGGCTGTCGCCCGGCTCACCCTCGAAGTGGATGGCGACGCGGTCGCCGTTCCCGGCCTCGACGTGCCGGTCCACGCAGTTGTACGCGACGTTCAGTTTTCCGTCGGCGAACCACTTCGCGAACGGCGGATTGGACCAGTCCAGCGTCTCGGTCGGCTCGGTGGCCCAGGTCAGCCGGCGGGCCTGCTCGGCCCAGAAGCCGAGCCTGTCAGCCTTGGCCTGCTCATACGCCTCCGCGGTGACATTGGCGTTCGCCGCCAGGTCGGCGGGCGGCGCGAACCTGCGCTCTTCCTTCAGCAGGTTGGCCAGGCTTTCGTTGCTCACGACATCTCCCTTTCCCAGGGTGTCCGTTGTGTCCCAGCCCACAGCTCATCAGACCAGGGGGCTCGGTGACAAGGCCCGATCCGAAATTGGTTTAGACCTGTCCTGTGTCGCTGGTCCGGGCCCTCCGCCCAGGCGCCGCGTCCTTGCCCCGCGACGCGGCGCCACCGCCTCTCACAAGACCGCATGAGTCCGCCCCCCTGGGGCACGTACGTTCCCCCCGCCGGGTTCACATGGACTGCATCCACGGGAACGACTCGGGAACAGGTCAGCACCGCCTCTCCCCCCGCCATGGACGGGACCGCCACCCGCTGAAGACTGGCCCGGTGGCTCGACAGCGCGGGGTACACCTCGGCGGCTCGGCGGCTCGGTGGCTCGGCGCCCCAGCGGCCCGCAGTCGTCACGGCCTGGCAGCCCGCCACCGATACTTCGGCGCCTCCGCAATCGGTGCCGTGACGCCCCCGCAGCCCCGCCCGTGGCCGGGCGCGTCGACGCCCCTCACCTCGCCACCGGGGCCGGAGCACCGACAGCGGAGGTTGCACGTGGTGCGCGGTGGTGGGGGGGGCCGCCCCCCCCCGGGGGGCCCCCCCCCCCCCCCCCCCCCCCCACCCCCCCGGCCCCCCCCCCCCCCCCCACCCAACCCCCCCCCCCCCCCG
>NZ_JBIAIQ010000002.1:0-142228 GCF_042871525.1 Streptomyces sp. NPDC005784 | reverse complement strand
GGGGGGGGGGGCCCCCCGGGGGGGCGCCCGCGGGGGGGGGGGGGGCGCCCCGGGGGGGGTGGGGGGGGGGGGGGGGGGGGGGGGGGGGGGCCCCCCCCCGCGGGGCCCCCCCCCCACCGCCCGATCAAGCCGGATGCCGCAGATCCTCCGCCGCGCCCACATGATCGAACGCGCCCACGTGATCGAACAGTTCGGCCCCGTCGGCGTCGGCCAGCAGATATGCCTGGGCCTCCCCGACGTGGAAGTACATTCCGTGCAGTTCGAGCACGCCCTCCCGCAGGGCCCGCGCCACGGCCTCGTGCGCCCGCAGGTGCTCCAACTGCTGCACCACGTTGGTCAGACAGAGCTGCTCCACCGCGTCGGCGGGCGCCCGTCCGGCGAGCCGCGCCCACGGCCTGTCATCGGCGGCCGTCCGGTCCAGGCTCGGCTGCCCGTGCCGCAGCCACCGCTTGAGCGGCGTGAGCGCCCCTCCGGGCTCCGACGCCAACAGTGCCTGCATGGCCCCGCACCCGGAGTGTCCGCACACCGTGATGGACCGCACCTTCAGCACGTCCACCGCGTACTCGATGGCTGCGGCCACCGAGTCGTCCCCGCTCTCCTCCCCGGGCAACGGCACGAGGTTGCCCACATTGCGTACGACGAAGAGGTCGCCCGGACCACTGGATGTGATCATCGAGGTGACGAGCCGGGAGTCGGCACAGGTCAGGAACAGCTGGGACGGCCGTTGTCCTTCCCGTGCGAGCCGGGCCAGCTCGTCCCGCACCAGGGGTGCGGTGTTGCGCTGGAACGCGCTGATGCCGCGCGCCAGTTGGTTCCCGCTCGGTCTGGCCTCGCCGGTCCCCTCGCCCTGCCCGGCCGAAGGGGCGTCCGCGGACGGGAACCCCGGGTCGGCGGAGGTCTCGCACTGGTGGTTCCGCCAGGGTGTCCAGGGCCGGCAGCGGCAGTGTCCGGAGTTCGCGGGCTCGGCGATCCGTGTTCCGCTTCGCCCGGCGAGATCGACCGTGCCGCCCTGGGCGATGTGCGCGCTCTGCCAGTCCTGCAGCGACTCGTACGCCGCGTGGTCCATGAACGAGCCGTCCAACTCCACGACGGTGTCCGACCCTTGGGGCACGAGATGCAGGGCGCGGCTGAGTCTGGGCACCGCGAGGAACGTCAACTGACCTCGTACATGTACGTAATGGACCCCTTCCTTTTCTTCGTGCGTGATGCGGGTGCGCCCGAGACGGTGCAGGGCGACACCGACGGCCACGGAGACCCCCAGCGCCACGCCCTCGAGAACCCCGAGGAACACGACGCCGAACGTGGTGACGGCGTACACCAGTACCTCGCGGTGGCGGGTGACCGTGCGGATGTGGTGCAGGGACACCATCTGGATGCCGACGGCCATCACCAGGGCGGCGAGCGATGCGAGGGGGATCAGCTCCAGGATCGGGACCATCAGCAGCGCGGCAATTACTACGAAAACGCCGTGCAGCATCGTGGAGTTCCGGCTGACGGCACCCGCTTGCACATTCGCGGAACTGCGCACGGCGACCCCGGCAACGGGCAGTCCGCCGAGCGCGCCGGAGACAACATTGGCGGCGCCCTGCCCGAACAGCTCCCGGTCGAGGCGGGAACGGCCCACGCGTGCCTGGAGTTCCGGGCGGCCGCTCACCAGCTTGTCCACCGCGACGGCGCCGAGCAGCGACTGCACGCTGCACACCAGCGTCACGGTGAGGACGGCGGCGGCGATGCCGAGCACCGGACCCTCGGGCAGCCCGGCCAGCGCGTGACTGCTCCAGGACGGCAGGTCCACCCTGGGCAGCGTCAGTCCGGCGAGGGAGGCGGTCGCGGTGGCTCCGGTGACGGCGACCAGCGCGGCGGGGACCTTGCGCAGCACCCGCCCGGTCCGACCGGGAACGCGCGGCCAGGCGAGCAGCAGCGCCAGCGTCAGCACACTCATCGACACCGCCGCGGGGTGCATGCGCGCCACCTGGTCCGGCAGCGCGATGAGGTTGTCCATGACAGAGCTATGCGGGATGCCTCCCAGCACGATGTGCAACTGGGCGACGGCGATGGTCACGCCGATTCCGGCGAGCATGCCGTGCACGATCGCGGGGCTGACGGCCAGGGCCGTGCGGGCCACGCGCAGGCAGCCGAGGCCCAGTTGGACGATTCCCGCGAGCACGGTGATGGCGCAGGTCGCGCGCCATCCGTAGTGGTGGATGAGCTCGGCCGTGACGACCGTGAGCCCGGCGGCGGGCCCGCTCACCTGGAGCGGTGAGCCGCCGAGGCGTCCCGCGACGAGCCCGCCGGCGGCGGCGGCGACAAGGCCGGCCTGGAGCGGCGCGCCGGTGGCGAGGGCGATTCCGAGGGACAGGGGAAGGGCGATCAGGAAGACCGCGATCGAGGCCGACAGATCGGCGCCCGCGACACGGAAGCGTCGGGGCGGGGTCGGCGGGGGACTGTGGGGCTGGTGGACGTGCGCGGGCCGAGTCGGGTCGGCGGCGCGGGTGGGGACGCAGGCAGACATGGTTCCCGTCTCCTCCGGGGCAGCGCGGTCGCGGAACAGGTGGTCCCCCGTCCGAAGCGGCGGGGGGCGGGTCGCGGCCGTGGGTCACGGCGTGCAGTGGCGGGACTTTCAACGCTCGGTAAACGGATCGTAATGCAGAGTAAAGGGATGATGCAGAAAATGGGAGCAAATGGGGCATTAATTCATCCCTTGGAGTGAAGCAGGCTTTTGATCGGCTTGTCGTATTTATTCCTTCTCGGCCCCGTGAAACTTTGGCGGCGCTGCCGGTTCATAGCTGCACATAGCCGCGATAGCGACCTAATCGGCGTTGCCCGACCGAGGAAAAGGAGGGCGGGACATGGCCGCCACCCAGAGGATCGCCGCGGCTGTAGCACTCGCCGCGGGCGGCGCCACGGCGCTCGCCGGTTGCGCGGGCGGTACCACCGCTTTCCAGGAAGGCGCGCACGGCGCGAAGAAGGCGGCGGCGGGGGCCCCGGCGCCCGAGGCCGCGGTCCGCCTGATCGGCGACGGTTCCACTTCGTACACCGGGGCGCAGCCGCATCTGCCGCGGCCCGAACGGTTGAAGCCGGGTCGGAAGCCCCCGCAGTTCGTGGTCTTCTCCTGGGACGGTGCCGGCGAGGACAGCCAGAAGCTCTTCTCTCACTTCCGGAAACTCTCCAAAGCCAACAGGGCGACGATGACGTACTTCCTGTCCGGCGTGTACATGCTGCCGGAGGACAAGCGCGACCTGTACCGGCCACCGCAGCACTCGCCCGGCAGCTCGGAGATCGGCTTCAACGACCAGCGGGGTATCGAGGACACCGTGAAGCAGCTGCGCGCCGCGTGGCTGGAGGGAAACGAGATCGGCACGCACTTCAACGGCCACTTCTGCGGCGCGGAGGGCGGGGTCGGACAGTGGTCGGTCGCGGACTGGAAGAGCGAGATCGCCCAGGCGAAGTCGTTCGTGAAGTCCTGGAGGACCAACTCGGGCCTGAAGACCGCGGCGTCGCTGCCCTTCGACTACGACAAGGAACTCATCGGCGCCCGCACCCCTTGTCTGGAGGGCCGGGAGAACTTCATGAAGGCGGCTCGCGAGCTGGGCTTCCGCTATGACACCAGCGGCGTCGACGACCAGCTCTGGCCGAAGAGGAAGGAGGGGCTGTGGGACCTGTCGATGCAGCTCGTGCCCTTCCCCGGACACTCCTACGAGCAGCTCACCATGGACTACAACTTCATGGTCAGCCAGTCGGGTACGCAGACTCAGGGCGACCCCGGCAGGCAGGAGTACTGGGGCGACCAGATGCGTGACGGCCTGATCGAGGGCTTCGAGCGCGCCTACGACGGCAACCGCGCCCCGCTGATCGTCGGCAACCACTTCGAGTCCTGGAACGGCGGCAACTACATGCGTGCCATCGACGAGGTCGTCGAGCGCGTCTGCACCAAGGCCGACGTCCGCTGTGTCTCCTTCCGGCAGCTCGCCGACTGGCTCGACGCCCAGGACCCGGCCACCCTCGACAAGCTCCGTGGTCTTCGGGTCGGCGAGGCGCCGAAGCAGGGCTGGGCGTCCTTCCTCTCCGGCCGTCCCGCCCCGGCCCCGAAGGGCGTCCCCGGGGCGCCGGCTGTCAAGCCGTAGCTGTGCCCCGGGCCGCCCTGTCGCTCAGGTCGTGGCGGTGCTTCGGGCCGGCGGGCCGCTCACGCGGTGACCATCGGACTCTCGCCGAGCACGAAACCGGGGTCGACCTGGTCAGTGAGGTCCGCCCCGGTCTTGGCGTTGCCCCAGTTGGCGGCGTTCTTCAGGTGGAACTGCACCATCTGGCGCGTGTACCGCTCCCAGTCGCGCAGCTCGTACGTGGCGTCGGCGGCGGTCTGCAAGGCGTGCAGCGAGCACCGGTCGGCCTCCTCCAGGAACTCGAACCGGGGAGGGCGGCCCTTCTCCATGGCGCGCACCCAATCCGAGTGCCCGACCGTGACCAGGAGGTCGTCACCGACCTCCGCTCGCAGGAAGTCGATGTCGTCCTGGCCCTGCACCTTGTTGCCGACGACCTTCAGGGCGACGCCGAAATCGCGGGCGTACTCCTTGTACTGGCGATAGACGGAGACTCCCTTCCGGGTCGGCTCGGCGACGAGGAACGTGATGTCGAAGCGGGTGAACAAGCCGGACGCGAAGGAATCGGAGCCCGCCGTCATGTCGACGACGACGTACTCGCTCCGGCCGTCGACGAGATGGTTCAGGCAGAGCTCCACTGCACCGGTCTTGGAGTGGTAGCAAGCCACCCCCACATCGGCCTCGGTGAACGGGCCGGTGACCATCAAACGGATGGTGCCGCCGTCGAGTTCCACCGGCCGGGCGCAGGCGTCGTACACAGGATTGGTCTCAGCGAGCCGCAGCAGCCGTGAGCCCTCGCCGGGCGGGGTCGTCTTGATCATCGTCTCGGCGGACGCGATGCGCGGATTGGAGCCGCGCAGGTAGTCCTTGATGAGCGGCAGCCGCTCGCCCATGGCGGGGAGCGCGGCGGCCTCCGTCTCTTCGAGCCCGAGCGCGGCCCCCAGGTGTTGGTTGATGTCGGCGTCCACGGCGACGACAGGTGCCCCCGAGGCGGCGAGGTGGCGGATGAAGAGCGACGACAAGGTGGTCTTGCCGCTGCCGCCCTTCCCGACGAAAGCAATTTTCATGTTCACCAAGGGTAGTGCGACTGTCGCTCTCGGTGCTTGCGCCGCGTGAAGAAGACCACTCCTTCGTGGGGTGCCGCCCCTGGGTGCGTAGTGTCGTACTCATGAGTACGACAGGTGCGACCGCTGATCCGCTCGCGGCCCTGGGTTCGCTTCCCGGGGTGGCCGATTCCGTGGAGTCCGTCCGCAAGGCCGTGGACCGGGTCTACGGACACCGGATCATGCGGCGTCGCAGCAACGAGATCACGTCCGAGGCGGCGCTGCGCGGGGCCCGTGGTTCCGCGGCGCTGTCCGGCGCCGACTGGGCCCTCGAAGAGGTGCGCCGGCGTACCGACTTCAGTGCGGAGGACGAGGCCCGTACGGTCGGCGCCGCCCTGCGGCTGACCGCCGAGGCGGGCCAACTCCTGTCCATCTGGCGGCAGTCGCCCCTGCGTGTGCTGGCCCGGCTGCACCTGGTGGCGGCGGCCGACCGAGGTGACGCGGTGGGCCGGCGGCGGCAGAGCGGGGAGAAGGTCGACGAGCCCCTGGTGGAGCTGCCGCTGCCCGACGCGGACGAGGTCGCCGGCCGTCTCGAAGGCCTGTCCCAGCTGATCATCGCGGGCGGCTCGGCCCCTGCCCTGGTCACGGCGGCCGTCGTCCACGGTGAGCTGATCGCCCTGCGTCCCTTCGCCTCCCACAACGGACTGGTCGCGCGCGCGGCGGAACGCATCGTGCTGATCGGCAGCGGTCTCGACCCGAAGTCCATCTGCCCGGCGGAGGTCGGCCACGCGGAACTCGGCCGTGCGGCCTATCTCGCGGCACTGGACGGTTACGTCTCCGGCACTCCGGAGGGCATGGCCGCCTGGATCGCGCATTGCGGGAGGGCTGTCGAGCTGGGCGCCAGGGAGTCCGCCGCGGTCTGTGAGGCGCTTCAGCGCGGCGCCGCGTAAGGAGCTCCCGATTTCCCCGGACAGGGTTGCGGCGGTACGAGTTCTCGTACCGCCGCTGGCATGTTCACCGGGTTACCAAGCGTCCTCGAGATGTTGCCCATCAGGTCGGGAACTTCTGCCCGTCACCTGGTGCGGCTGGCCCGTAATCGACGGGTCGACGTCGCGTGGGTGCTCGATGTTCATGCTCGGTCCGTGGGGCCTGGTTGCGTTTGAAGGTGATCCTCTCGGATGTCCTTGGTCTCGCGGGCCGTTAAACCCTTTGTACTCCAGGTTCGGAGGAAGCGGAACCCCTGATCGCACTTCTTTACTTTTAGGTTCAAAAGGGTGAGAAATGGACTTCAATATGCCGCACGCGCACGCGTGACGGTTCATGCCACCGTCGCGCGACGCCGACTGGCGTACCAGACAAGCCCTGCCGTGGCCGCCGCGGCGCCTATCGCTGCCGCCGCGACGAGTGCCGGCCGGGGAGGCACGGACAGGGCGGGCAGTCGCTGCTTCAGCCGGACCGGGCGGTGGAAGTTCAGAATCGGCCACGAGCGGGCGACCGCCTCGCGGCGCAGCGCGCGGTCCGGATTCACCGCGTGCGGATGTCCGACGGACTCCAGCATCGGCACATCGGTCGCCGAGTCGCTGTAGGCGTAACAGCGGGACAGGTCGTAGCCCTCGGAAGCGGCCAGTTCCTTGATGGCATCGGCCTTCGTCGGCCCGTAGGCGTAGTACTCCACCTCGCCGGTGAAGCAGCCGTCCTCGCCCACGACCATGCGGGTCGCCACCACGCGGTCCGCGCCGAGCAGTTCACCGATCGGCTCGACGACCTCGGCGCCGGACGTGGACACGATGACGACGTCGCGGCCGGCCTTGTGGTGCTGTTCGATGAGCGACGCGGCCTCGTCATAGATGATCGGGTCGATGAGGTCGTGCAGTGTCTCGGCGACGATTTCCTTGACCTGCTGGACGTTCCAGCCGCGGCACATCGAGGACAGGTACTTGCGCATCCGCTCCATCTGGTCGTGGTCGGCGCCGCCCGCCAGGAACACGAACTGGATGTACGCGGTGCGCAAGGCCGCCCTGCGGTTGATCAGCCCGCCTTGGTAGAACGACTTGCTGAAGGTGAGCGTGCTCGACTTCGCAATGACTGTCTTGTCCAGGTCGAAGAAGGCCGCTGTACGGGGCAAGGAGTGGTTTTCCACGAGGTCGAGCATAGGGCCCACCATTCGGCGTAAGGTGAGGCGCGTGGGTTTGCCTGAGAGGGCTCTCGGGTACACCATGGAAGTCACGGATCGTTCGCGACCGTGCTAACCCGGTCCGACTCCTCCCCCCCCGAGTCGGCCGTGGGGACGACCCCCGCTCTCCCCCCCGGCGGGGGTCGTCGCATGTCCGGATGGGTTTTCCCCTCTTCTGCGCGGCCCCGGAGCCTTCTCGGCACCGTTGATTCCGCGCTCTTCGCGCGCCCGCGAGCCGTCACTGTGTGTAGCCGTTGGGATGCTCTATGGAAGTCGTTGAGCCTTCACCGGTAGGCGTGAAGGCGATATTCACAGCCGCTGAGTTGTCCACAGTTTTCGACCAAGATCCACACGATTTCCGGGATCGCTGCACCGTGATTCCCACGCGCTCCGTTCGCGGCGAGTTCATGGACGGTTCCGTTTGTCGGACGCGTTCGGCCGGTTCGTATCGGCCGTTCATATGGAGGCCGCTTGCCGGTTCTTCACACGAGCGGGAATCGCGGGGTCCTGGAGGGCCCCGCGCACGAAGCAGCGAAGGGGGCTGGAGATCGTGGCGGGAGCCATCACCCATGACCGGCCGCCCACCGCCGAGGGGCGGCAGGGCGGACCATTGATCGTCACCGAGGACGTCGACCTCCTCGACGACCTGCTGCGCCTGTGCGCGGCGGCGGGCGCGCGGCCCGAGGTCCATCACGGGATTCCGGAACGCAGGGGCAGCTGGGAGGCGGCACCTCTCGTCCTCGTCGGCGACGACGCCGCTTCACGGGTGCGGGGGGCCGCGCGGAGAAGGGGAGTGGTGCTGGTCGGCCGGGACCAGGACGATTCCGGAGTCTGGCGGCGGGCCGTCGAGATCGGCGCCGACCACGTGCTGGTGCTGCCGGACGGCGAACAATGGCTCGTCGACCGCATCGCCGACGTGGCCGAAGGAGTCGGCCGGCCCGCTCTCACCGTCGGCGTGCTCGGCGGCCGCGGTGGGGCCGGTGCCTCCACGCTGGCCTGCGCGCTCGCCCTCACCTCGGCGCGTGAGGGGAACCGCACTCTGCTCGTGGACGCGGACCCTCTCGGTGGCGGACTCGACGTACTCCTGGGAGGAGAGGCGGCCGAGGGCCTGCGCTGGCCGGCGTTCGCCGCGTCCCGCGGCAGGGTCGGCGGCGGCGCCCTGGAGGAGTCCCTGCCCGAACTGCACGCGCTGCGGGTTCTCAGCTGGGACCGGAGTGACTCCGTCACCATTCCGCCTCAAGCGGTACGAGCGGTCCTGGCCGCCGCCAGACGGCGCGGTGGTGCGGTGGTCGTCGACCTGCCCCGCCGCATCGACGGGGGTGTCGCCGAGATCCTTGCCCAGCTCGATATGGGGCTACTGGTGGTTCCCGCGGACCTGCGCTCCATCGCGGCGGCCGGACGGGTGGCGTCCGCGGTCGGCATGGTCCTGCGCGATCTGCGGATCGTGGTCCGCGGACCCTACGCGCCGGGTCTCGACGATCGCGAGGTCGCCCGCCTGCTCGACCTGCCCCTGGTGGGCGAACTGCCTGCCGAACGCTTCCCGTTGGACGGCGGGCCGCCACCGGGGAGTGCGGCGAAGGGGCCTCTGGCCCGTTTCTGCGCGGCCTTCTGGGAGCGGGTTCCGGTCGAAGGAGGGGGCGTATGAGCTGGGACGCGTCCACAGGCATGGACCGCGGCACGGGACTCGACAGCCGAACGGGACCGACGCGCAAGGACACGGGCGAGGGCTGCTCCCCCGCTCGGGCGGACACACGGGACGGACCCGGGCGCTCCTTGCCCGGACGGACGGATGCGCGCGACGGGCCCCGGAACTACATCGCCGGGCGGACCGCAACGCGGGGCGGACCCGGAGGCCTCCTCTCAGGAGGTACGGCGACGTGGGACGGGTCCGGCGGCGGCTCGGACGGACGCGCGGGGCTGCTGGACGGCGTGCGGCAATGGCTGGCCGAGAGCGGTTCCGAGCCGACCCCCGCGCGCGTGGCACAGGCGCTGCGTGAGCAGGGGCGGGTGCTCGGTGACGCCGAAGTCCTCGGCGCGGCCGAGCGGTTGCGCTCCGAACTGGTCGGCAGCGGACCACTGGAACCGTTGCTTGCCGACCCGTCGGTGACCGACGTGCTGGTGTCGGCGCCCGACCGGGTCTGGGTGGACCGCGGCGGCGGCCTGGAGTTGACCGCCGTGTCCTTCCCGGACGCGGCAGCCGTACGACGTCTCGCGCAGCGCCTCGCGGCGGTGGCCGGCAGAAGGCTCGACGACGCCCGCCCCTGGGTGGACGCCCGACTGCCGGACGGGACCCGTCTGCACGCGGTGCTGCCACCGGTCGCCGTCGGCTCCACCTGCCTCTCCCTGCGCGTCGTACGGCCGCGCGCGTTCACGCTCGACGAACTGGTGGCGGCGGGGACCGTGCCGCCCGGCGGGGACCGGGTGCTCAGAGCGCTGCTGGACGCCCGGTTGTCCTTCCTCATCAGCGGAGGCACAGGCTCCGGCAAGACGACCCTGCTGAGCGCGCTGCTGGGGCTGGTCGGTCCCGGGGAGCGGATCGTGCTCGCCGAGGACTCGGCGGAGCTGCGGCCCGACCATCCGCATGTGGTGCGCCTTGAAGGGCGGCCCGCCAATCAGGAGGGCGTCGGCCTTGTCTCGCTCCAGGATCTCGTCCGGCAGGCCCTGCGGATGAGACCGGACCGGCTGGTGGTCGGCGAGGTGCGCGGTCCGGAGGTGGTCTCGCTGCTGGCCGCCCTCAACACAGGACATGAGGGCGGCTCAGGAACTGTTCATGCCAACGCTGCGGCGCAGGTCCCGGCCAGGCTGGAGGCGCTGGGCACCGCGGCCGGGCTCGACCGGGCCGCCCTGCACAGCCAACTGGCGGCGGCACTGTCCGTGGTCCTGCATCTCGTGCGGGACCGGGCCGGACGGCGTCGGATCGCCGAGGTGCATGTGCTCGAACGCGACCAGTCGGGGCTGGTGGTGACCGTACCGGCGCTGCGGTGGGGCGAGGACGCCTTCGCGTACGAGCGGGGATGGGATCGGCTTCGGGAGCTGCTCCGGGACGGGAGCCAGGGACATGGCGGGCCGATTCGGCTCGGGACAGCGGGAGTTGCTCCGGACAGGCGGTGGGCGAGGAGCCCTTCGGACGGAAAGGACGTCGGGGCCGCGACAGCGGCCGGACGTCGGGAAGCGAACGGGGAGCGGGATGGGGATCGGTGAGATGACGGGCGCGCCCGCGGGAGCCGCCGTGGCGTGTGTCGGGGTTGCGGCCTGGCTGATCGGCGGGCGCGGCTCGGGGGCGCGCAGAGCGAGGGTGCTGCTCGCGGGCGACGGGGTGGCGATCGTGCCGCCCCGGTGGGAGAGGGCGTTGGTCGACTGGCGGCGGCTGCGCGGTCGGCTGCGGCCCGAAGCCTGGTCGCTGGTGGCGGGGTTGGTGATCGCGGTGCTGGGCGCCTCGGTACTGCCACTTCTCCTCGGGGCCGCGGGAATGCCCTTGCTGGGGAGGGTGCGGCGGGCGGGAGAAGCTCGGCGTGAGCGGGAGCGACGCGGCGACGCGGTGATCTCCCTGTGCGGTGCCCTCGCCGGTGAGGTGCGGGCTGGACGCCAGCCCGGCGAGGCGTTGTTCGGGGCCGCACGCGACTCGGACGGACTCGGTGACGCGCAGCCGGTGGTGCTGGCCGCGGCGAGGTTCGGCGGGGATGTGCCGCATGCGCTCACCGAGGCGGCACGGCAGCCAGGCTCCGACGGACTCGTGGGGCTCGCCGCGTGCTGGCGTGTGGCCGTGGACCGGGGTGCGGGACTCGCGGCCGGCCTGGACCGTCTGGAGGCCGCGCTGAGAGCCGAGCGCGATCAAAGAGCGGACATGCGTGCCCAGTTGGCGGGTTCACGCTCGACGGCCTCGATGCTCGCGGGTCTGCCGGTCCTCGGTCTCCTGCTCGGCACCGCGCTCGGCGCGGACCCGCTGCACGTGCTGTTGCACACCGGTCCCGGGTTGGGCTGTCTGCTGGTCGGCGGGGTGCTGGAGGGTGTGGGGCTGTGGTGGGCGCTGCGGATCGTGCGAGGGGCGGAGACGGCATGAGCGCGGAAGTTGTCCACAGGCTGGGGGTACTTGTGTGCGGAGTGCTCCTGGTCGGCACGCCGGCCCGCTGGCTCGGGGCGCTGCGGCGCGCGAGGAGAGTGCGCAGGCGGCTGGCCGAGCTGCTGCTCCTGCAGACGGCGCCGTCGCCGCGGCGCCACGACGTACGAAGTCACGAGGTACGGAGCCACGGCCGGCGGTGGCTGCCCTTGCTGGGTGTCGTGTGCGCCGGCTGGGTTCTGATCGGCGGTCTCGCCGGGGTTCTGGTGGGGCTGGCGGCCGGGTTCGGGGTGCGGCGGTGGCGGCAGCGGCGGAATCCCACCCCGCCGGAGGAGTACGACGCGACGCAGGCAGCCCGCCAACTGCCGCTCGCCGCCGACTTGGTGGCGGCCTGCATCTCGGCGGGAGCGAGCCCCGTAGCGGCTGCCCGCGCCGTCGGCGAGGCACTGGGCGGACCGGTGGGTGAGCGGCTGGCCCGGGGCGCGGCGGAGGTGCGACTCGGGAGTGAACCGGTCGACGCGTGGCGGAGGTTGGCGTCGATACCGGGCGCCCAGGGGTTGGCGCGACTGCTGGAGCGGTCGGGTGAGTCGGGCGTACCGGCGGCTGTGCCGGTCGGCCGACTCGCGGCGGAGGCCCGCGCCGAGTGGGGGCGCACCGCGACGGCGCGGGCACGCCGGGCGGCCGTCATGGTCACCGCACCCGTGGGGCTGTGTTTTCTGCCCGCCTTCCTCGCGATCGGCGTGCTGCCCGTGGTGATCGGGCTGGCCGGCGGGTTGCTGCGAGGGGGTGGTCGGTGACGGGCGGGCGGTGGCAGGGCGAGCGGTGAGCGGTGAGTGGGCGAAATGACCGACAGGACTGAATCCTACGGAGGTTGAAATGCGCAGGATGGTGCGAGTTCTCGGACGAGGACGCGAGCAAGGGTGTGTGCGGACGCGGGCCTGGACGCTCGTGTCGATCGCGGCGCGGAGGGACGCGGGAATGGTCACGTCCGAGTACGCGGTGGGTGTCATCGCGGCGGTGGCCTTCGCGGCAGCGCTCTACAAGGTGGTGACGAGCGGGCAGGTCGGTGAGGAACTGCAGGGCATCGTGGGGCGGGCGCTCAATGTCCAGATGTGAACGGGGCTCGAGGGCGGCCCTGTTGAGGGCCGGTCCGGTCCGGCGTCGGGACGGTGGATTCGTCACCGCCGAGGCCGCCGTGGTGCTGCCCTCGCTGGTGCTCGTCGGTATGGCACTGGTCTGGGCCCTGCTTGCCGCGTCCGCGCAGATCCAGTGCGTGGACGCGGCGAGGGCGGGCGCCCGGTCGGCGGCACGCCAGGACTCGCCGGAAGCGGTCCTGGCGACGACCCGCCGGGCGGCCCCGTCCGGCACGCGGGTCACGGTGAGCCGGGAGGCCGACCTGGTCAGGGTGACGGTCGGAGCGAGGACGCCGGGTCCCGCCGCGCTGTCCCTGGAACTGACCGACGAGGCGGTGGCGCTGGCGGAGGAGACGGTGGGGGAGACGGTTGTGGGGGAGGACGGGAGATGAGGGTCCGGAGTCGCCGGCGCAGCGGGCGACGGGTGGGGTCATCCGTTGTGAGTCGTCGGTGTGCGCGGTGGCGCGCGTCCTCCGACAAAGGATCGGCGACCGTCTGGACGGTGGGCGCGATCGCTGTGCTGTGTGCCGTCTTCGGAGTGGTGCTGGCGATGGGGCAGGCCGTCGTGGTGCGGCACCGGGCGGCAGGGGCGGCGGACTTGGCGGCCCTCGCCGCGGCGGACCACTGGAGCGACGGTGGCACGGCGGCCTGTGCCCGCGCGGACCGCGTGGCCCGAGCGCAGAGAGCGCGGCTCGTGCGGTGCGCCGTCGAGGGCCAGATCTCGGATGTGACGGCGGCGTCCGGATCCGGACCGCTCATCGCGGAGGTCAGATCGAGGGCGGGACCTCCGGGTTCTCCGGGGCTTGCGGGACCCACAAGGCCTCCGGGTTCTCCGGGCTTGCGGGACCCACAGGGCCTCCGGGGCCGCTAGACCCTGCAAGCCCTGCAAGCCCTGCAAGCCCTGCAAGCCCTGCAAGCCCTGCGGGGTCGGTGAGACCGACAGGGCTAGTGGGATCGACGGGGCTGGTAGGACCGACTACTGGTGGGATCGACGGGACCTGAGGTTCCTCAGCCCCCGCCCACCGGGCTCGTACCGTCCGGCCCCGACTTCTCCGGCCCTCACCCCTCGGACGTCACCCACCCGGCGTTCACCCGTTCGGCCCTCACGTCCTCGACTTTCACCCGTCTGGCCCCAGAGCCACCGGCTTTCACCCGTCCGGCCCTCAGCCCTCGCGCATCCGGCCCTGACTCCAGGCCCGGACTCCTCCGGCTCTGCCTCGTCGCCCGGGTTGCTCCGGACCTGACTCCTCAGGCCCTCACTCCTCCGGTGCCGCCCGCAGCAGTTCCGTGAGCAGCCGTACGGCGCCTCGCTTGTGCAGTGGATCGTTCCCGTTGCCGCACTTGGGGGACTGGATGCAGGAGGGACAGCCGGCGTCGCACTCGCAGGAGGCGATGGCCTGCCGGGTGGCCGTGAGCCAGGAGCGGGCTGTGTGGAAGGCGCGCTCGGCGAATCCGGCGCCGCCCGGGTGGCCGTCGTACACGAAGACGGTGGGCAGGAGCGTGTCCGGGTGGAGGGGGACGGAGACGCCGCCGATGTCCCAGCGGTCGCAGGTGGCGAAGAGCGGCAGCATGCCGATCGACGCGTGCTCGGCGGCGTGCAGGGCGCCGCCGAGGATCTCCGGGTTGATCCGGGCCGCGTCCAACTGGTCCTCGGTGACCGTCCACCAGACGGCACGGGTGCGGAGCGTACGGGGAGGGAGGTCGAGTTTCGTCTCGCCGAGCACCTCACCGGTGATGACACGCCGACGCAGGAAGGAGACGACTTGATTGGTGACCTCGACGGAGCCGTAGCACAACCGGCCGTCGCCCCAGGGGACTTCGACGTCGGTTTCGAGGACGGCGATGGACGTGGTGTCGCGGGCGACCGTCGAATACGGCGGACTGGCCTCTTCGACCAGCGCGACGGAGTCCTCCAGGTCCAGCTTGCGCACCAGGTACGTACGGCCCTGGTGAAGATGGACCGCGCCCTCGTGGACCGCCGTGTGCGCGGCGCCCTCGTCGACCGTGCCGAGCAGGCGCCCGGTCCCGGACTCGACGATCTGCACCGGGCTGCCACCGCCCCCTCGGATGTCGGTCAGGTCGACGGCCCGCTCCTTGCGCGTCCAGTGCCAGGCCGTGGCCCGGCGGCGCAGCAGCTTCGCGGCCTCCAGCTGCGGCAGCAGATCGGCGGCTGCGGGGCCGAAGAGCTCCAGGTCGTCGTCCGTGAGCGGGATCTCGGAGGCGGCGGCGCACAGGTGCGGGGCCAGGACGTACGGGTTGTCGGGGTCGAGGACCGTGGATTCCACCGGTTGGTCGAACAGGGCCTCGGGGTGATGGACGAGAAAGGTGTCCAGTGGGTCGTCGCGGGCGACCAGGATCGCCAGCGCGCCCTCCCCGGAGCGGCCCGCGCGGCCGGCCTGTTGCCAGAGGGAGGCGCGGGTGCCCGGGTAGCCGGAGATGACGACGGCGTCGAGGCCGGAGATGTCGACGCCGAGTTCGAGGGCGGTGGTGGCGGCGAGGCCGAGGAGTTCCCCGGAGTGCAGCGCGCTCTCCAGGGCGCGGCGTTCCTCGGGGAGATAGCCACCGCGATAGGCGGCGACACGCCGGGCCAGTGAGCGGTCGATCTCGGCGAGGCGTTCCTGGGCGATCACCGCGATCAGCTCGGCGCCGCGCCGGGACCGTACGAAGGCGATCGAGCGCATGCCCTGGACGGTGAGGTCCGTCAGCAGATCGGCCGTTTCGGCGGTGGCGGTACGCCGGACGGGTGCACCTTTCTCGCCGTGCAGTTCGGTGAGCGGGGGCTCCCACAGGGCGAACACGAGTTCCCCTCGTGGGGAGGCGTCGTCGGTTACCTCGACGACCGGGAGGCCGGTCAGGCGGCGTGCCGCGAGCGAGGGTTCGGCGGCGGTCGCGGAGGCCAGCAGGAAGACGGGAGAGGCGCCGTAGCGGGCACAGAGGCGGCGCAGACGGCGCAGCACCTGGGCGACGTGGGAGCCGAAGACGCCGCGATAGGTGTGGCACTCGTCGATCACGACGTAGCGCAGGGCGCGCAGGAAGGAGGACCAGCGGGGGTGGGAGGGCAATATCCCGCGGTGCAGCATGTCGGGGTTGGTCAGGACGTAGTTGGCGTACTGGCGTACCCATTCGCGTTCCTCGAAGGGCGTGTCGCCGTCGTACACGGCCGGGCGCACGGCATTGCCCAGCGGTTGTGAAAGTTCCTTCACCGAGCGGCGCTGGTCGGCTGCCAGGGCCTTGGTGGGGGCCAGGTAGAGGGCGGTGGCACCCCGGCCGTTCGGGGCCTCGGAGCCCTCCAGGAGGGCCGTCAGGACCGGGGCGAGGTACGCCAGGGACTTACCCGAGGCGGTGCCGGTGGCGACGATCACCGACTCGCCGTCCAGGGCGTGCTCGGCGACGCGTGCCTGGTGGGCCCAGGGGTGTTCGATGCCCGCGGCCTGCACCGCGGCGATGACCTCCGAACGGATCCGGTCGGGCCAAACGGCATGGCGACCCGCTCGCGGGGGCAAGTGCTCCGTATGAGTGATGCGCGAAGCCCGGCTCGGCCCCGAGGCGAGCCGGTCCAGGACAGTGCTCGGCGACGGGCGGGAAGCGGTGTCCGCCGAGGATCGATCGGATCGGTGATTCTTGGCCATCGGCATCGAGTGTGTCACTGGCGTGACGGACAATGGGCCCAAGGCGTCGTGCACGCCTGCCGGTAAGTGATTGAATGCCATCGCGGCTGGCGAACCGTCCCGGGGGCTCTGCCGAGGTGTCCCATGGGGCGACCGCTCGATAGCAAGGTGCTGGAGGATCCGTGGACCTGTCCCTGTCGACTCGCAATGTGTCCGGCCCTAATGGCGACCGTACGGTCGTCGAGGTCGGCGGCGAAATCGATGTATATACCGCGCCCAAGCTGCGGGAACAGCTGGTCGAGCTGGTGAACGACGGCAGTTTCCACCTCGTCGTCGACATGGAGGGCGTGGACTTCCTCGACTCCACCGGTCTCGGCGTGCTGGTGGGCGGCCTGAAGCGCGTCCGGGCCCATGAGGGCTCGCTGCGTCTGGTCTGCAACCAGGAGCGCATTCTGAAGATCTTCCGTATTACTGGTCTCACCAAGGTGTTCCCGATCCACACCTCGGTGGAGGAGGCGGTCAACGCGACCGACTGACCACCGGTCTCCCGGGTCGTGGGCCCGGGCTTCGCAGAAGTAGGGGTCCGGGCCCACGCCCGGTCCCCTGACAGCACGCCCGTAGTACAGCACGCCCGTAGTTCAGAGGGGGATGCATGGCCACCGTTGAACTCCGCTTCAGCGCGCTGCCCGAGCACGTCAGGACCGCCCGACTGGTGGCGGCAGCGGTGGCGCGCAGGGCCGGAGTGGACGAGGCCGTCCTCGACGAGGTCAGGCTCGCCGTCGGCGAGGCCTGTACTCGTGCCGTCGGACTGCACCAGAGCAACGGCATCTCGGCGCCGGTGCAGGTGACGCTGATCGAGGAGGAGAAGCAGTTCTCCATCGAGGTCGGTGACGAGGCGCCGGGTTCGGTGCCCGGAGGGGCGGCGTCCGGCGCCGCCTCGGACGCGGAGACCGAGGAGGACGAGATGGGCCTCGCGGTCATCAGCGGCCTCGTCGACGACGTGGAAGTCACCGCCGGAGAGCACGGCGGACTGATCAGGATGAGCTGGCCCACTACGCCGCCGGCCGTGGCTCTTCCCTGACAACCGCCCCTCATTTTTTGCCCCGAAGGGCCCTACTCGGTGGGGCCCTTCGGCATGTCCGGGATCTCGCGCTCGGCCATATGGTGATCGTGTACGGCGTTTCGTGAATTGATTCACGATCATTCGCGCGATAATTGGATCAAGCGTCAACGCTTCTGGGGCGTTACTGCATTTGGGTCCGTGGACGCCTGTCGATCATTTGCTGAAGAGCAAGTCTCGGCTAATTCCGCTTACCGCGCACTGTTTTGATCAGGTTCCGGTACCTAGAATCCGTCCACATCTTGAGCTCAGCCCAAGCGTCAAGGAGGACGAATGGCGGGGCTTTCTACCCCTCATCAGTTTGACCACCCCACAACCTTCGCAGCCGCGGTTCTGACGGACGGCAACCGTCTCATCGTGATGGTCATCGCGGTCGTCGCAGTGGCGGCGCTCGTGGTCGCCGGGATCCTGGTGCGCCAGGTTCTCGCGGCCGACGAAGGCACCGACAGCATGAAGGAGATCGCGACGGCGATCCAGGAGGGCGCGAATGCCTACCTGGGACGTCAGATGCGCACGCTCGGCGTATTCGCCGTCGTGGTGTTCTTCCTGCTCATGCTGCTGCCCGCGGACGACTGGAATCAGCGCGCCGGACGGTCGATCTTCTTCTTGATCGGCGCGGTGTTCTCGGCGACCACCGGTTACATCGGTATGTGGCTCGCCGTACGGAGCAATGTCCGCGTGGCCGCCGCGGCAAGGGAAGCGACCCCGGCGGCGGGTGAGCCCGAAAAGGATCTCACCGCCGTCTCGCACAAAGCCATGAAGATCGCTTTCCGCACCGGTGGCGTCGTCGGCATGTTCACGGTGGGGCTCGGTCTGCTCGGCGCCTCCTGTGTGGTGCTCGTGTACGCGGCCAACGCGCCGAAGGTCCTGGAGGGCTTCGGTCTCGGCGCGGCACTGATCGCCATGTTCATGCGTGTCGGCGGCGGCATCTTCACCAAGGCCGCCGACGTCGGCGCCGACCTGGTCGGCAAGGTCGAGCAGGGCATTCCGGAGGACGATCCGCGCAATGCCGCGACCATCGCCGACAACGTGGGCGACAACGTGGGCGACTGCGCCGGCATGGCCGCGGACCTCTTCGAGTCGTACGCCGTCACGCTCGTCGCCGCGCTGATCCTCGGCAAGGTGGCGTTCGGCGACTCCGGGCTCGCGTTCCCGCTGATCGTGCCCGCGATCGGTGTACTCACCGCGATGATCGGCATCTTCGCGGTGGCGCCCCGGCGCTCCGACCGCAGCGGCATGTCCGCGATCAACCGCGGGTTCTTCATCTCCGCGGTGATCTCGCTCGTGCTGGTCGCCCTCGCCGTCTACATCTACCTTCCGGGCACCTATGCCGAACTGGACGGTGTCACGGACGCGGCGATCAAGGCCAAGGGCGGTGATCCGCGGGTCCTCGCGGTCGTCGCCGTCGCGATCGGCATCGTGCTGGCCGCGCTCATCCAGCAGTTGACCGGCTACTTCACCGAGACCAGCCGCCGTCCCGTCCGGGACATCGGCAAGAGTTCGCTGACCGGCGCGGCCACCGTCGTCCTCGCCGGTATCTCCATCGGTCTCGAATCGGCCGTCTACACCGCCCTGTTGATCGGCCTCGGCGTGTACGGGGCGTTCCTGCTGGGCGGTACGTCGATCATGCTGGCGCTGTTCGCGGTGGCGCTCGCCGGAACGGGCCTGCTCACCACGGTCGGTGTCATCGTCGCGATGGACACCTTCGGCCCCGTCTCCGACAACGCGCAGGGCATCGCCGAGATGTCCGGTGACGTCGAGGGCGCGGGCGCGCAGGTGCTCACCGACCTGGACGCCGTCGGCAACACCACCAAGGCCATCACCAAGGGCATCGCCATCGCCACCGCCGTCCTCGCGGCCTCGGCGCTCTTCGGCTCGTACCGTGACGCGATCACCACGGCCGCGAGCGACGTGGGCGAGAAGGTCTCGGGTCCCGGCGCGCCGCTGAACCTGATGATGGACATCTCGCAGCCCAACAACCTGGTGGGTCTCATCGCGGGCGCCGCGGTCGTCTTCCTCTTCTCGGGGCTGGCGATCAACGCGGTGTCGCGGTCCGCCGGGGCGGTGGTCTACGAGGTGCGGCGGCAGTTCCGTGAGCACCCCGGGATCATGGACTACTCCGAGAAGCCCGAGTACGGGCGCGTCGTCGACATCTGCACCAAGGACGCGCTGCGCGAACTGGCCACACCTGGCCTGCTCGCGGTGCTCACGCCGATCGCGATCGGGTTCACGCTCGGTGTCGGGGCGCTCGGTTCGTTCCTCGCGGGCGCGATCGGCACCGGCACGCTGATGGCGGTCTTCCTCGCCAACTCCGGTGGCGCGTGGGACAACGCCAAGAAGCTGGTCGAAGACGGCCACCACGGCGGCAAGGGCAGCGAGGCCCACGCCGCGACGGTGATCGGCGACACGATCGGTGACCCCTTCAAGGACACGGCGGGCCCCGCGATCAACCCGCTGCTGAAGGTCATGAACCTGGTGTCGCTGCTGATCGCTCCGGCGATCGTCAAATTCTCGTACGGCGACGACAAGAGTGTCGGCGTACGGGTGTTCATCGCCATCTTCGCGCTCGTCGTGATCGTGAGTGCCGTGTACATCTCCAAGCGGCGCGGGATCGTCATGGGTGACGAGGAAGACAACGAGGAAGGGGTCGCCAAGTCGGCCGATCCGGCGGTGGTTTCCTAGCTCACAGGTTCTGCGCCTGATGTGGCACGGACTTCCGTGCCTGGTCAGGGAAGGGGCCAACGGGCGGGTGGACGGCGCGTGTTGACGTGCTGTGCGCCCGCCCTGTGTGTGTTCACACCGTCGTCGTGAGCCTTCTCTCGCTTGGTGCAAATGGCTTCGATAAGTGTCTTAGCGGACATTCGGCGTGTGGGTGTCGCCCGGATGGCGTGTAAGTTCCGGGGCCGAGAGCCATGGAAGGGGCCAAACCGGTGAACAAGAAGCTCGCAGCCGCACTGTCCGGCGGTGCGGTACTGGTACTCGCGCTGTCGGGATGCGGCAGCAGCGGCAACGACGGCAACGCCAAGCTGAACTCCTGGGCCAAGCAGGTCTGTGACGCGGTGAAGCCGCAGGCGCAGAAGATCGAGGACGCGAACGCCGCGATCCAGAAGCAGACCTCGGACAACAGCACGCCGGATGCCGTTCAGAATACGGACGCACAGGCCTTCCAGGACATGTCGGACGCCTACAAGGCGATCGGCACCGCCGTCGACAACTCGGGACCGCCGAACGTCGACGGTGGCCAGACGAAGCAGACCAACGCGGTCAAGGAGCTCCGCGGCATCTCCGCGTCGTACGCCGCCCTGAAGAAGCAGGTCGACAAGCTCGATACCAAGGACCAGGCCAAGTTCGCCGAGGGCCTCAAGGGCATCGCGACCCAGCTCGCCAAGCTGAGCCAGAGCGGGAACGACGCCCTGAAGCAGCTGGAGGAGGGTGACGTGGGCAAGGCGATGGCGCAGCAGGAGAGCTGCAAGTCGGCGTCCGGGTCCGCGGCGGCGACCACGGGCTGAGTCCCTGGGGAACTCTCGGTGGCGGCCTGGAGCCGAGTCTCCACCACGAGTGCCCAGGGCGGCGATCGCCTGTTCGACCGAATGAGAGCCCGGCATGCGTGCGTGCCGGGCTCTCGGCATGTCCTGTCCACAGGTGACGGCCGCAGGTGAGGCGCTGTCCACAGGTGGCGCGTGTCCACAGGCAATGCGCTGTCCACAGGTGGCGCGTTGTCCACAGGTGTGGGTGCCGGTGGGCGATAGCGGACACAATGGGAGGCGTGAGTCACACCAGCCTGTCACCGTTGCCCTCGTCCGATCGTGCCGACATCGCCGCTCGACTGCGGAGCGCCCTCCTCGACGCCTCCTTCACCGCGGACGGACTCCTCGACCTGCTCGGCGCCCCCGCGTACGCGGCGCTGGCGCGCAGTGAGACCGTGCCCGCCCTCCGGGCGACCCGTGGGGACACACCGCTGGAGACGCTCGTGCGGCTGTTCCTGCTGCAGCAGCCCGTGCCGTACGCGCGCATGGCGGACGTGCTGCCGGTCGAGGACGCCCTGGAAAGCGGTTGGCTGACCCGGACAGGCGGGGACGAGGTGGCGGCGAGTGTCGACATCCGGCCCTATGGCGGGCCCGGCGGTGAGGACTGGTTCATCGTGTCCGACCTCGGATGCGCCGTCGGCGGCGCGGGCGGTATCGGCAGTCGGGAGGAAGGTGTCGTCCTCGGCGTGGGAGGCGCCTCCACGACGCTCGCCGGCATCACCGTGCGTACGCCCGTCGACTCAGCCCTCGATCTCGGTACCGGTTCCGGAATCCAGGCCCTGCACGTCGCGCAGCACGCCACGCGTGTGACCGCGACCGACCTGAACCCCCGCGCGCTGCACATCGCGGCGCTCACTCTCGCGCTCTCCGGAGCTCCGGCCGCCGACCTGCGTCAGGGCTCCCTCTTCGAGCCGGTCCGCGCCGACGAGAGGTACGACCTGATCGTCTCGAACCCGCCCTTCGTGATCTCGCCGGGCGCCCGGCTGACGTACCGCGACGGCGGAATGGGCGGGGACGATCTGTGCCGCACGCTCGTTCAGGAGTCGGGAGACCGGCTGAACGAAGGGGGGTACGCCCAGTTTCTGGCCAACTGGCAGCACGTGGAAGGCGAGGACTGGCAGGACCGGCTGCGTTCCTGGGTGCCGCGCGGCTGTGACGCGTGGATCGTGCAGCGCGAGGTGCAGGACGTCACGCAGTACGCGGAGTTGTGGCTCCGCGACGCGGGTGACCACCATGCCGACCCGGCCGACTACCAGGCGCGGTACGACGCCTGGCTCGACGAGTTCGAGGCGCGCAAGGTGAAGGCCGTCGGCTTCGGATGGATCACGTTGCGCAGGACGGCGGCGGCCGAGCCCTCCATCACGGTCGAGGAGTGGCCGCACTCCGTCGAGCAGCCGCTCGGCGAGGCCGTGCGGGAGCACTTCGACCGGGTCGACTATCTGCGGCGGCACGACGACGCGGGCCTGCTCGCCGGTCACTTCAGACTTGTGGCGGAGGTCGTGCAGGAGCAGGTCGGACTGCCCGGCGCCGAGGACCCGGAGCATGTGGTGCTGCGTCAGCACCGCGGAATGCGCCGGGCCACCAAGGTGGACACGGTCGGCGCGGGCTTCGCCGGCGTGTGCGACGGCACGCTGAGCGCGGGACGGATTCTCGACGCCATCGCCCAACTGGTCGGCGAGGACCCGGTGTTGCTGCGCGACCGGACGCCTGCACAGATTCGCCTGCTGGTCGAGCAGGGATTCCTGGAGCCGGTCGAGTAGCCGAGTGAGCCGCGGCCGGGGCGGGCGGGGCCGCGGCCCGGGCTTGGCTTGAGCCGGGGGTGAGGCGAGGCCTGGGGCTCCTCCTGCCTTGCGGTTCCCCTGCCTTGTGGTCCTCCGGTCGTGTGGCTTCTCCGGCCTTGCGGTTCTTCGGTCTTGGGGCTCCTCCGGCCGACGGTCCGGCGGTTTTGCGACGCCTACTGCGCGTCGGCTCTGCGGTCTCGGCGGATCCTCCGGAGGGCACCGCCCACCAGGAGTGGTCAAACGTGGTTGGTTGGTGGCGCCCTGCCGAGTTCGGTGTCCGTGGGTGAGGTCATCAGCCGGCCGGGGCTCCCGGCGCCCGCGCCCTCCGCAGGGTCGGGTTCGCCGCCCCCGACCGTGCCCCGCCGGACACCTGATCGGAATCCTCCATAGGGACGGGAATCCGGCCAACATCCGTTTGGCGGCGGACGCTTCCAGTCATCCCTGTCGCGCACGCCGCCCGCCTCGCCGACTGCGGCGTGACGCTCCAGCCGGAGCCTCGCGAACCTCGGCCAATCATTATCGCCGTAGCAACCGCCATGGCCACGGCAGCAGCCAGAGCGTCCAGCCGTAGCCGTAGCGCCGTAGCGCCGTAGTCCCGTAGCCGTGACCACCGCTACCCAGTGGTCAAAGCCGGCGCCTCCGCCGTAGCCACCGCCCCGTCACCGCCACCGCCACCGTCGGGATCCTCGGCACCTTCGGCCATCCCGCCCCCGGGCTCGCCCCCTGAGATCCCGCCACCCGGGCCGCCGACCTCGCGCCACGTCCTGCACTCGGACGGCGTTGCCCTGTGCGCCTGCGCCGCACGGACACCGCGGGTGACCGTTGGGCCTCGACCTCGCCGCCGGACCACAGGCATGGGCATGGGCATGGGCATGGGCATGGGCATGGAGACAGAGACGGACAGGGAAGTGGAGACGGACTCGGGCTGCGAGAAATGGCCTGCAGAAATGGACGAGAAGACGAGAAGCAGGGGATCGGCTGCGGGGGAAGCTCCGCGGCTGCGGCTGCGGCTGCGGCTGCGGGTTCGAGGTGAGCCGGGCGGCCGGGAGCGGAGGCGAAGGGGTGCCGCCGGCCGGGCGACGACGGGACCGGGACGGGGGCGGGGCGACGGATTCGCCACAGTCGGGCGCGCCGTGGGCCGCGTCGGATGAGAAAAGGACGGCCGGGGGACGACGGCGCCGGGTGAGGTGTGGGAGGCCCATGGGATGCCGGTTGCCCGGTGTTCACCGTGGGTTCGTACGTACGCTGCCAGGGCGTGTCAGCCTCCCGAGCCTGAGGACTCGGGGCGGAAGGACAGAGCCATGGAAAGCGGACCGGCGATCTTCGCGGGGGTGGTGTTCGCCCTGTTCGGAGGTGGAATCCTGGCCTGGACGGTGATTCGGGTGCGACAGGGTGAGCCGGTCGCGGACGGTGTGAACCGCGTCGCATCGGCGACCCTCGCGGGCGTCGCCGGAAGCGGGGCACTGGCGCTCGGAATGTGGTGCTTCACACGCGTGTGAAACCGCGCGTGAGAACCGGGTCTTCGGTAACTGGGAAGTTACCCTCCGGATGGGCCCGAAAGCGCTGGTCGACACTCCGGGCGGCAGGAATGGCGGTAGTCGGGTTACCGTTCGAGTGGCCGTTGCGGGCTTTTCCCGTTTGACACGGGGGCGGGATGTACCGTCACACTCCGCAGCGTCAGCATGACCCGATCCCTCGGGAATCAAGCCCCGGGGAGATTCCGCGTCGACCGGAGAGAAGAGCGAAGTTGTCCCCGACCAGCGACACCGCACACGGCGGCCGCCGACTCGTCATCGTCGAGTCGCCTGCCAAGGCGAAGACGATCAAGGGCTATCTCGGCCCCGGCTATGTCGTCGAAGCGAGCGTCGGGCACATCCGCGACCTCCCGAACGGTGCCGCGGAGGTGCCGGAGAAGTACACCGGTGAGGTCCGCCGCCTCGGTGTGGACGTCGAGAACGACTTCCAGCCGATCTATGTGGTCAACGCCGACAAGAAGGCCCAGGTAAAGAAGCTCAAGGATCTGCTGAAGGATTCCGACGAGCTCTTCCTCGCCACCGATGAGGACCGCGAGGGCGAGGCCATCGCGTGGCACCTCCTGGAGGTCCTCAAGCCCAAGGTTCCCGTCCACCGGATGGTCTTCCACGAGATCACCAAGGACGCGATCCGCAGCGCCGTGGAAAACCCGCGCGAGCTCAACAAGCGCATGGTCGACGCCCAGGAGACCCGCCGCATCCTCGACCGCCTCTACGGCTACGAGGTCTCGCCGGTCCTGTGGAAGAAGGTCATGCCGCGCCTGTCGGCGGGCCGCGTCCAGTCCGTGGCGACCCGGCTCGTCGTCGAGCGGGAGCGCGAGCGCATCGCCTTCCGTTCCGCCGAGTACTGGGACCTGAACGGCACCTTCGGCACCGGCCGCACCGGTGACGCCAGCGACCCGTCCAATCTGATCGCCCGTCTCACCTCGGTCGACGGCAAGCGCGTCGCGCAGGGCCGCGACTTCGACTCGCTGGGCCAGATCAAGGGCGCGAACACGCTCCACCTGGACGAGACGAACGCCCGTGCGCTCGCCGCCGCCCTTCAGGACACGAACTTCGCGGTCCGTTCGGTCGAGTCCAAGCCGTACCGCCGCTCGCCGTACGCGCCGTTCCGTACGACGACGCTCCAGCAGGAGGCCTCGCGCAAGCTCGGCTTCGGCGCGAAGGCGACCATGCAGGTGGCGCAGAAGCTGTACGAGAACGGCTTCATCACCTACATGCGTACGGACTCCACGACCCTGTCGGACACGGCGATCACCGCCGCCCGTGCCCAGGTCACGCAGCTGTACGGCGCCGACTACCTGCCGGCGCAGCCTCGTACGTACGCCGGGAAGGTCAAGAACGCGCAGGAGGCGCACGAGGCGATCCGCCCTTCGGGTGATCGTTTCCGCACCCCCGCCGAGACGGGACTGACCGGCGACCAGTTCAGGTTGTACGAGCTGATCTGGATGCGGACCGTCGCCTCCCAGATGAAGGACGCGGTCGGCAACTCCGTAACGGTGAAGATCGCCGGCCGGGCCGCCGACGGCCGTGACGCCGAGTTCAGCGCGTCCGGCAAGACGATCACCTTCCACGGCTTCCTGAAGGCGTACGTCGAGGGCGCGGACGACCCGAACGCCGAGCTCGACGACCGCGAGCGCCGTCTCCCGCAGGTCAGCGAGGGCGACCCGCTGTCCGCCGAGGAGATCACGGTCGACGGCCACGCCACCAAGCCGCCGGCCCGCTACACCGAGGCGTCCCTGGTCAAGGAGCTCGAAGAGCGCGAGATCGGCCGCCCGTCGACGTACGCGTCGATCATCGGCACGATCCTCGACCGCGGTTACGTCTTCAAGAAGGGGACGGCCCTGGTGCCCTCCTTCTTGTCGTTCGCCGTGGTCAACCTCCTGGAGAAGCACTTCGGGCGGCTCGTCGACTACGACTTCACCGCCAAGATGGAGGACGACCTCGACCGCATCGCGCGCGGTGAGGCGCAGGCCGTGCCGTGGCTGCGGCGCTTCTACTTCGGTGAGGGCGAGGCGACCGCCGCCGCCGGGGCCGGCGACGGCGACCACCTGAGCGGCCTCAAGGAGCTCGTCACGGACCTGGGCGCCATCGACGCCCGTGAGGTGTCCTCCTTCCCGGTCGGCAACGACATCGTGCTGCGCGTCGGCCGATACGGCCCGTACGTCGAGCGCGGCGAGAAGGACTCCGAGAACCACCAGCGCGCGGACGTGCAGGAGGACCTGGCCCCGGACGAGCTGACGGTCGAACTCGCCGAGGAACTGCTCGCCAAGCCGAGCGGTGACTTCGAGCTCGGCGCCGACCCGCACTCGGGACACCAGATCATCGCCAGGGACGGCCGCTACGGCCCGTACGTCACCGAGGTGCTCCCCGAGGGCACCCCGAAGACGGGCAAGAACGCCGTCAAGCCGCGTACCGCCTCGCTGTTCAAGTCGATGGCGGTCGACACGGTGACCCTGGACGACGCCCTCAAGCTGATGTCCCTGCCGCGCGTCGTCGGCAAGGACGCCGAGGGTGTCGAGATCACCGCGCAGAACGGGCGCTACGGGCCGTACCTGAAGAAGGGCACGGACTCGCGGTCGCTCACCGCGGAGGACCAGCTCTTCACCATCACGCTCGAAGAGGCGCTGGAGATCTACTCCCAGCCCAAGCAGCGGGGCCGTGCGGCCGCCAAGCCGCCGCTGAAGGAGCTGGGCGAGGACCCGGTCAGCGGAAAGCCGGTCGTGGTCAAGGACGGCCGCTTCGGGCCGTACGTGACCGATGGCGAGACCAACGCGACCCTGCGTTCCGACGACAGCGTCGAGGACATCACGCCGGAGCGCGGCTACGAGCTGCTCGCCGAGAAGCGTGCCAAGGGTCCGGCCAAGAAGACCGCGAAGAAGGCGGCTGCCAAGAAGGCGCCCGCCAAGAAGGCACCGGCCAAGAAGACGGCCGCCGCCAAGACGACCGCGTCGAAGACGGCCGCCAAGAAGGCGCCTGCCAAGAAGACCGCCGCGAAGAAGACGGCGGCCTCCGAAGGCTGAGGCACCGGCCGAACCCGGCGGGCTCCTGTGCCTCAGCCCTCCGAAATTTCCGCGATTTCGGTGGCCTTCACCGGACTCGGACCCATGTCGGAGAAGTGGACGCCCCTACACCATTTGGTGTGGGGGCGTCCGTATGTTCGGGCACCCCTCCGGGGAGTCAGTGGGTCCGGATAGGCTGGCAGGATGACGCGAGCCGAGCAGCCAACGGCCCAGAACTGGGCCCCCGACGACTCACTGGTCGCGGATTCACGCGAGCGTGCCGTCCGCGCCCTGCTGCGTCAACCGCAGTTGAAGCGGTTGTGGAGCGCCCACCTCGTGGGAGGTGTCGCTGACGCGCTGGCCCTTCTCGTCCTGGTCGTCCTCACCCTCCAGGCGGCGATCTCCGAGGGTTCCTTCGGCGGTGGGGCCCGCGGGGCCGCCCTCGCCGTGGCTGCCGTCTTCGGGGCGCGCGTCCTCGCGACGCTGCTCTTCGGAGCCGTGCTCCTCGGACCCCTGACGTCGCTGACCTCCCCCGACGGGCTTCTCGACCGGCGCTGGACCATGCTCGGAGCCGACGGCCTGCGGGCCGCGCTCCTCATCGTCGCGCCGCTGTTCATCGACTGGACCCCGGACAACGCGCTCGCCGTCCTCCTGGTCATCGTCTTCGTGTCCGGAGTCGCCGAGCGGTTCTGGACGGTGTGCCGGGAGAGCGCGGCGCCCGCGCTGCTGCCCGCCCCGCCGCTGGAGGGCGCCACGGTGCGCCCGCTGCCGGACCACATGGACGCGCTGCGGCGGCTGTCCCTGCGTACGGCGTTCGTCGCGGTGCCGATCGCGGCCGTCACCCTGGTCGTCGTCTCCCTCGTCAGCAACCTGCTGGGCGCCGGGATCGACTGGTTCGACCAGCACCAGGCGGCGCTCGCCTCGTACGTCGCGGCCGGACTGTTCGCGGCCTCCCTGTCGGTGATCACCTTCCTCGAACTGCCCGACGCCCGCACCCCGCGCGCGCGGTCGCCGCTCGAAGGACTGCGCCGCCCGAAGACGGGCACCGGCGTCGACAAGGGCCGCACCGGCGCGATTCCGCTTCTGGTGCCGGCCTGCGGGGCCGTCGCCGGGGCGATCTCGGCCGCGGTCGCCGTCTCCGTGCTGGACGCCATCGACCTGGGCGGCGGACCCGTGCTGTACGGCCTGCTGGTGCTGGCCCTGACCGGCGGCGTGGTCGTCGGCATCCGCACGGCCCCCTCAATGCTCCCGTCGCTGTCGCGGCGCAGGCTGTTCGCCCTCGCGATCGCCTTCACCGGGGTCGCGCTGCTCGTCGCCGGTCTCGTCCCGGACGTCACCGCCGTCCTGCTGATCGTGGCCTTCGCCGGTGTCGGCGCGGGTGTCGCCGCCAACACCGGGCACGCGCTCCTCGACCAGGAGGCCGAGGACTACCGACGAGCCCGCACCACCGAGCACCTCCACGCGGTCGTACGGGTCTTCGTGGCGGTCGGCGCGATCGTGGCGCCGCTGGTGGCCGCCGCGATCGGCCCGCACCGCCTGGAGAACGGCAAGTTCGTGTTCGCGCACGGCGGCGCCGCCTTCACCGTGATGCTGGTCGGCGCGCTCCTGCTGCCCGTCGCCGCCATGGTGCTCGCCAAGGTCGACGACCGTTCCGGGGTGCCGCTGCGCAAGGACCTGCTGGACGCGCTGCGCGGCGGCGACGACCCGGCGCAGGCCCCCGCGACGAGCGGCTTCTTCCTCGCCCTGGAGGGCGGCGACGGGGCCGGCAAGTCCACCCAGGCGCAGGCCCTCGCCGACTGGATCCGGGCCAAGGGCCATGAGGTCGTGGTGACCCGTGAGCCGGGCGCCACACCCGTGGGCAAGCGGCTGCGCTCGATCCTCCTCGACGTGTCGTCCGCGGGCCTCTCGCACCGCGCCGAGGCCCTGCTGTACGCCGCCGACCGCGCTGAGCACGTCGACACGGTGGTGCGGCCCGCGCTGGAGCGGGGCGCCATCGTCATCTCCGACCGCTACATCGACTCCTCCGTGGCCTACCAGGGCGCGGGCCGCGACCTGTCCCCGACGGAGATCGCCCGGATCAACCGGTGGGCGACGGACGGGCTCGTACCGCATCTGACGGTTCTGCTGGACGTGTCGCCGGAAGCCGCCCGAGAGCGGTTCACCGAGGCGCCCGACCGGCTGGAGTCGGAGCCGGTCGAGTTCCACACGCGCGTGCGGTCCGGTTTCCTGACGCTCGCCGCCGCCGACCCGAGCCGCTACCTGGTTGTCGACGCCGCACAGGAGCCCGAGGCCGTCACCACGGTCGTACGACACCGGCTCGACGTGATGCTGCCCCTCTCCGAGGCCGAGGTGAAGGCGCAGGAGGAGGCGCGCAGGGCGGCCGAGGAGGAAGCCCGGCGCAAGGCCGAGGAAGAGGCCGCCCGCAAGGCGGAGGAGGAGCGCCTGGAGCGCGAGCGCCAGGCGCAGCTCGCGAAACTGCGCGCCGAGGAAGAGGAGCGCAAGCAGCGCGAGCTGGAAGAGGCCCAGCGGCGCGAGGCCGAGCGCCAGGCGGAGGAGGCGCGGCAGCGCGCCGAGGAGGCCCGCCGCCGTGCCGAGGAGGAGCGGGTCCGGCTTCTCGCCGAGGAACAGGCCCGAGCCGTGGAGCAGGAGCGGGTGCGCAGGCAGGCCGAGGAGGAGGCGCGGCTGCGCGCCGAGGCCGAGGCGCGTCGCCTGGAGAAGCAGCGCAAGGCCGAGGAAGCGTTGCTGCGCGCCGAGGAGGCCCGACGGCTCGCCGCGGAGGCGGCTGCCGCTTCGGCGACCGCGGCGGCTTCGGCCGAGGCCGCGGTGTCGAGCGCAGGGACGGTTACCGGGGCCGGTCCGAGGAGCGGCGCCCCGACCGGTCCGGGGGCAGGCACAGGGACGGGACGCGATGCCGGCGCCAGGACGGGACGCGATGCCGGCGCCAGGACGGGACGCGATGCCGGTGAGGCTTCGACAGCCTCGGCATCTCCGTCACCTTCTCCGTCTGATTCCGATTCTGCTTCTCCGTCTGCCTCGGTGCCTTCATGGGCCGCGGCGGCTTCCGTGCCTGACAACGAGACGACTCTGCCCACGCCGGTCGTGACGACCGACCCGGCGGCCGACGAGACCGCCGTGCTCCCGCCGGTACGACCGGGTGGGGGCCGCGCGGGCACGCGCCCGGTGTCCCGCTCCGACGCCGAGGACACGGCCACGCTGCCGAAGCCGCCGGTTCCGGGCGGGGCGGCGGACGAGACGACGGTGCTGCCGCCCGTCTCCCGGGGTCCGGGTGCGGCCGACGAAACGGCTGTTCTTCCTCCGGTACGGGACGGGGGTGCGGGAGCCAGGGCCGACGTGCAGTCCGGTGACCCTGGCTCCCGGATGCCCCGGGGCTTCTTCCGCGACGAGCGGCCGGCAGCGGGGCCCGAGGGTCCCGTCGACCGCACGCGGGAACTGCCGCAGGTGGACGAGACGGGCGCCCCGCGCCGCAGGCCCCGCCCCGACTGGGCCGAGGAGACCCCGCTCGACGACCTCCCGACCCTGGCGGACGAACTGCTGGGCCCGCGCGAGGACGAGGACGACTGGGACGAGGGGCACGGGCAGGGACGCGGCGGGCGACGACGCTAGTCCCTGGCCGCCGGACACGGCGCGTGCGGAAGCACGCGCCTGTCCCGGTGTCCCGGTGTCCCGGTGTCCCGGTGTCCCGGTGTCCCGGTGTCCCGGTGTCCCGGTGTCCCGGTGTCCCGGTGTCCCGGTGTCCCGGTGTCCTGGCAGCCCTGGAGGTGCCGGTGCTCCGACGGCCCGGCGGCGGGTAGCGGCGTTCGGTTCGGCGGCCCGCGCCCGGGTCTGGCAGGCTGCGGTCCGGCGGCATTCAGCCCGCTCCCCGCGTCCGGCTCCCTGCGTCCGGCTCCCTGCGTCCGGCTCCCTGCGTCCGGCTCCCTGGGGCCGGTGAACGGGCGGGTGGGGCCCGATTGTCAGTGGCGACCCGCACAATGGACGACGCGAGACAAAATGCGACGGAAGGGCGGAGCCCATGCCTGTGTGGGACGACCTGGTGGGCCAGGAGAAGGTAAGCGAGCAGCTCGCCGCCGCTGCCCGGGACGCCGACGCCCTTGTCACCGCGGTCGCCGCGAAGGCCCCGCTCCCCGAGGCGTCCAAGATGACGCACGCCTGGCTGTTCACGGGGCCGCCCGGCTCGGGCCGCTCCACGGCGGCGCGCGCGTTCGCGGCCGCGTTGCAGTGCGTGAGCCCCGACCGTGCGCTCGGCGGAATCCCCGGCTGCGGGTTCTGCGACGGCTGTCATACGAGCCTGATCGGGACCCACGCCGATGTGCAGATCATCCGCACCGACCTGCTCTCCATCGGCGTCAAGGAGACTCGCGACCTGGTCCGTCGCGCCCAGCTGTCCCCCGCCGTCGGCCGCTGGCAGGTCATCGTCCTGGAGGACGCGGACCGTCTCACGGAGGGCGCGGGCAACGTCCTGCTGAAGGCCGTCGAGGAGCCCGCTCCCCGCACGGTCTGGCTCCTGTGCGCGCCGTCCATCGAGGACGTGCTGCCCACCATCCGCTCCCGCTGCCGGCTGCTCACGCTGCGCACCCCACCGGTGGAAGCGGTCGCCGACATCCTCGTACGCCGTGACGGCATCGAGCCCGACGTCGCGGCGGCCGTCGCGCGCGCGACGCAGGGCCACATCGGGCGGGCCCGCCGCCTCGCCACGGACCCGAGCGCCCGTCAGCGCCGCGCCGCCGTCCTCAAGCTTCCGCTGCGGATCGACGACATCGGCGGCTGTCTCAAGGCGGCCCAGGAGCTGATCGACACGGCTTCGGAGGACGCGAAACAGCTCGCCGAGGAAGTCGACGTCAAAGAGACCGAGGACCTGAAGACGGCGCTCGGCGCCGTTCAGGGCGGTCGGATGCCGCGCGGCACGGCGGGCGTCATGAAGGAGCTGGAGGACCGGCAGAAGCGCCGAAGAACGCGTACACAGCGCGACAGCCTGGATCTGGCCCTGATCGACCTCACCGGCTTCTACCGCGACGTACTCGCCCTTCAGCTCGGCTCCCGCCTGGCCATCGCCAACGTGGAGGCGGGGGACACGCTGGAGCGGCTGGCCCGCGGCAGTTCGCCGGAGTCGACCTTGCGCCGCATCGACGCGATCGCCGCGTGCCGGGAGGCACTCGACCGCAACGTCGCCCCACTGCTCGCGGTGGAGGCGATGACGATGGCGCTCCGGGCGGGCTGAGCCCCTTGCGTGCGCGCCGCGTGCCATCCGCGCCTCATGCCTTCACGATGCGGCGCGCGGCAGCGGGGCCGGTCGCGTAGTGCCGCGCGGCGCGGCGGCACGACGGCCGGGGACCCCGTCGTCGCCCGGTCCCGCGTCATGGTCCGGCACCCCGTCATCGTCCGGCTCTCCGTCGTCGTCCGGCGCCGCGTCGACAGGACAACCTGCGACCCGGCTCACCCGGCCAGGAGGCGACTTCCAGGCTGCCACCCGGCCAGGAGCGGCGTCCAGGACGGCCCGACGAAGGTGTGCGGCCCAGGCCGTCCGGTCAGGACGCGCATCCCGGATCATCCCGTCAGGACATGCGGGCCGGGAGACCCGGTCAGAGGCGCCGACGCGCCCGGCGACCGGTTGACCGAGTCACTCGTACGAGCCGCTTCTGCGACTGAAGGTGATCAATTGATCGCGCAAGGTTACGCTCGCGAGATGCACATGAGGCGCACCTCTCGGCCGACCCGAACCCTCCGTGCGAGCGGCGTACTGCTGGCCGCCGTGGCGCTGCTCATCTCCGCCTGCTCCTCGGGGAGTTCCACGACGACGGCCGCGACGACCGAGGCGGCCCTCACCGCGCTGCCGCGCGCCACACCGTCGGCGCTGTCGCCGTACTACCAGCAGAAGCTGAACTGGCGCAGCTGCGGTGTCCCCGGCTTCGAGTGCGCAACGATGAAGGCGCCGCTCGACTACGCGAAGCCGGGCGCGGGCGACGTCAGGCTGGCGGTCTCCCGCAAGAAGGCCACGGGACCGGGCAAGCGCCTCGGCTCGGTGCTGGTCAATCCGGGAGGGCCGGGCGGTTCGGCGGTCGGCTATCTCCAGTCGTACGCCGGGATCGGCTATCCGGCTGAGGTCCGCGCGCGCTACGACATGGTCGCGGTCGATCCGCGGGGAGTGGCCCGCAGCGAGCCGGTCGAGTGCCTCAACGGCCGCGCGATGGACGCGTTCACGCAGACGGACACCACGCCGGACGACGGTCGGGAGACGGATCAGCTCGTCGAGGCGTTCAAGAAGTTCGCCGAAGGCTGCGGCCAGCACTCGCCCGAGCTGCTCCGGCACGTCTCCACGGTCGAGGCGGCGCGTGACATGGACATCCTGCGGGCCGTGCTGGGCGACCAGAAGCTGACCTATGTGGGGGCGTCGTACGGGACGTTCCTGGGGGCGACGTACGCGGGCCTCTACCCGGACCGGGTGGGGCGGCTGGTCCTGGACGGCGCGCTGGACCCGTCCCTGACCTCGCGCAAGTTGAACGAGGAGCAGACGACGGGGTTCGAGACCGCGTTCCAGTCCTTCGCGAAGGACTGTGTGCGGCACAGCGGCTGCCCGCTCGGCGATGCGGGCACGAGCCCGGATCAGGTGGGCAGGAACCTGAAGGCGTTCTTCCAGCAACTGGACAAGGAGCCCATCCCGGCGGGCGACCCCGACGGCCGCAAGGTCGGGGAGGCGCTCGCGACGACCGGGGTGATCGCGGCGATGTACGACGAGACGGCCTGGCCGCAGCTTCGCGACGCGCTCACGTCCGCGATGAAGCAGAATGACGGCGCGGGCCTGCTGGCCCTCTCCGACAGCTACTACGAGCGGGACGCCGACGGCCGGTACGCGAACCTGATGTCCGCCAACGCCGCCGTGAACTGTCTCGACCTGCCGGCCGCGTTCTCCGGCCCGGACCAGGTGGAACAGGCACTCCCCGCCTTCGAGAAGGCGTCCCCCGTCTTCGGCGAGGGGCTGGCCTGGGCCTCACTGAACTGCGCGTACTGGCCCGTGAAGAACACCGGCGAGCCCCACCGCATCGAGGCGAAGGGCGCGGCGCCGATCCTCGTCGTCGGCACCACCCGCGACCCGGCGACGCCGTACCCCTGGGCCCAGTCCCTCGCCTCCCAGCTCTCCTCCGGGACCCTCCTCACGTACGTCGGTGACGGCCACACCGCCTACGGCCGAGGCAGCACCTGCATCGACTCGACGATCAACCGCTACCTCGTCCAGGGCACCCCTCCCGAGAAGGGAAAGCGCTGCTCATAGCCCTGCCGAGCACCCCTGGAGCGCATGCCCCAGGGCGTGTGCGGAGCACCCACGGAAACTGTGTAGACTTACCGACGTTGCCGATCACACCATAGGTGTGGGCAGCGCGCCGCCTTAGCTCAGATGGCCAGAGCAACGCACTCGTAATGCGTAGGTCTCGGGTTCGAATCCCGAAGGCGGCTCTGTGGAAGCCTCAGGACTCACTCGCCGTGACCTGGGGCTTTTGCTTTTTCCGGGGGTGCGGCGGCTCGGTGGCCGGACTGAGGTTTTCTGTTGCTCTGGGTCACACGGCCGAGACGCCGTCGCTCGCTTGCGTGAGCGATGCGCGAGCGGAGCGCCGCCGGGACCTACGTCTCGGGCTTCCGGCGCTCGTCCTTCTGGATCTGGGGCCTGCTCAGATCGCCGGTGAAGCCACCAGGGAGTGAGTCACGGCTGAGATGAGAATGTCGCGGGGTACCCGCTCTGCTGTGGCGAGGGCGTGACCCACGGGGTAGGCGTGGGCGCCGGTCGGGAGGCTTCCGCGGCGACCGCTGAGTATCACGTCGATCGAGCCCATCGTGCTGCGAGAGCAGAATGACCGCTTCCATTTGGTCGAATGCGGACCCTTGCGGTCCGGTCGATTTTGCAACGGCATAACCGGTCGGGGTGCAAGTGTCGACTGCGGACCGGTGAATTCCCTTTGGCCCGGAGCCTGTTGCGGGGCGGCCGAGGCCTCGGGGGTGGCGGGGCGCGGCCGGGGTGATCCCCTTGAGGGGAGGGGTTCCCCGTCCGGGAACCGTTGTATCTTCGATGGTGGAGACTGCCACGATCGAAGGAGTCGGCTCATGGTGCGCAGCGGCAACGCCGAGCAGCACGGGGCTTCCCCCCGGAAGGACTTCCTCATCGCCGAGCGTCCCGGCTACCTGCTCCACAAGGCGGGGCTGGTGCTGGTGGAGGACGTGGAGAAGGCGCTGGGCGCGGTCGGTATGCGCATCCGCGACTTCTTCGTGCTGGCCGCCCTGGCCGGGGGGCCCGAACTCTCCCAGCAGGACCTGAGCCGACTGCTCAGCCTCGATCCCACCACGGTCGTGACCGTGATCGACGAGATGGAGCGCAACCGGCATGTCGAGCGTCGGCGCAATCCGGCCGACCGGCGGCGCTACAACCTGATCCTCACCGAGTCTGGACGCGAGGCGCTCGCGACGGCGGACCGGGTGGCCACGGAGGTCGAGTCGGCCTTCTTCGGCGCACTCGCGGAGGATGAGCGCGAGTCGCTGCGCAAGATGCTCGGCGTGCTGATGGCGGGCCGCTGGCCCGCGAGCGTCTGCTCCGACTGACGCACGCATACCGACTGACGCACACTTCCTCGAAGAAGCCCGCGGCGCCGCCATGAACGGCGCCGCGGGCTTTTTGCATGCCCTCGCGCCCGCGGCCATCACTCCAGGTGATCGGCCCGCGACTGACGGTGGGGCGTCGGTCGATCAGCCCGTCGGCCGCTACCGACAGTCACGACCGTTGACGTATGGCTTTCCAATCATCTAGATTTCCATCATCTAAAGATCCCACTGATTGGAAGGTTGTCGCATGTCCGCAGAACGCGCACCATCGCCCACGAGGTGGTGGACACTCGGGATCGTCGCGTTGGGCTCGTTCATGCTGATGCTCGATCTGAGCGTGGTGTCGATCGCGCTCCCGCAGATCCACCGCTCCCTGGGAAGCAGCTTCGCCGACCTGCAGTGGGTGTTCGACGCCTACGCCCTCACGCTGGCGATCTTCCTGGTGGCCGCGGGCTCGCTCGCCGACCGGATCGGCCGCAAGAAGGTCTTCCAGGTCGGCTTCGCCGTCTTCACCGCCGCCTCCCTGGCCTGTGGTCTGGCCGACGGAGCCGGGCAACTGAGCTGGTTCCGGGCCATCCAGGGTGTCGGCGCCGCGATCATGTTCGCGGTCGGTCCGGCGATGCTCAGCCACGAGTTCCACGGCAAGGAGCGGGCGACCGCATTCACCGTGTTCGGTGCCGCCGTCGGTCTCGCCGTCGCCACCGGCCCGCTCATCGGCGGCTCGCTGATCAACGCGCTGTCCTGGCGCTGGATCTTCTACATCAACGTGCCGGTCGGTGTGATCGCCCTCCTCGTCGGCGCGCTGCGCGTCCGCGAGTCGCTCAACAGGCGGGCCCACCCCACCGACTGGGCCGGTCTCGGCACCTTCAGCTTCGCGCTCGGAGCACTGGTCTTCGCCACCATCCGCGGGCCCGTGGAGGGCTGTACCAGCGGCACCACGCTCGGCCTGTACGCGGGCAGCGTGCTCTTCCTGGCTCTCTTCGTGGTCATCGAGCGGCGGCTGGGCGAGCGCGCGCTGATCGACCCCGCGTTCTTCCGCAGCCCCACCTTCGTGGGCATCTCGCTCGTCGCCATGATCGGCAACGCCGGAGCCCTGCCGTCGGTGTTCTTCGAGACCAGCTATCTGGAGAACATGCTGCACGTGGACGCCTGGGGCACGGGTCTGCGGTTCCTGCCGCTGACGGGCGCGATGTTCGTGGCCGGTGCCCTCGGCGGCGGTCTCATCGGCAAGGTCCCCTTCCGGGTGCTGCTGGGCGGCTCGACCCTGGTCATGGGCGTCGGCATCCTGTCCCTGAACCTCACGAAGGCCGACTCGTCCTGGACCGTGCTCGTCCCGGCGCTGGTCATCGCCGGCTTCGGCATGGGCGCCTTCAACCCGGCCAGGGCCGCGCTGGCCATCGGCGTCACGGAACCGGCCAAGGCCGGTGTCGCCTCCGGCATCAACGAGACCTTCCAGCAGGTCGGTATCGCGGTCGGGATCGCGGGCGTCGGCGCGTACTTCCAGCACAGCGTGTCCCAGGACTTCACCTCCTCCGCGGTCGGCAAGCAGATGGGGAACGACGCCGCGGAGCAGGCCGCCCACGGCATCAGCGCGGGCTCCCTGGACGCCGTCGCCAAGGCCGCGGGGCCCCTGCGCGACAAGGTGCTGGCCACCGGGCAGGACGCGTTCATGAGTGCTTTCCACGGCGCCATGACCCTGAGCGCGATCCTCGGGTTCATCGCCGCGCTCGTCGGATTCACCATGCTGCGTACGAAGGACCTGCACGCCAGCGCGCTGTCGACCATTCCGCCGGACGTCGACGAGGACGGCGAGGTACGGCCCGACGGCTCGCAGGACGTCGCGGTGGGCGCACCGGCCTGACGCCGCCCCTCCGGAACACCGTCCCGGTGTGCCGCCCCTCCGGAACACCGTCCCGGTGGCCTCTTCCCCCGCGCCACCGGGGCGGCTCACCGCTGTGCGGCTCCGTCCGGTGCGGCAGGTCGGGGTCAGTGGCCGCCCGGGTCGTGGGACGAGACCGCGATCGTCTCCTTGCGGAAGTAGGACGGGCGGAACGCGCTGTACAGGAACATCAGGACGGCACCGAGGAGAAGGGCGCCGATGCCGGTGACGAAGACGCCGCCGAGCTGCCAGTGCGGCGGGAACGGCAGGGTCCACGAAGTGCTGCCGTAGTCGGCGGCGGCGTACACGAAGCACGCGTTGATGAAGAAGTAGAGGAGCATGGCGCCGCCCAGGCCCGGCATGATCCCGCGCGTCCAGAGGTCGCGTGGGCTGCGGGTCAGGACCCTGCGGTAGTACCAGACGCAGGCGAAGCCGGTGAGGCCGTAGTAGAAGGCGATCATCAACCCGACCGAGCCGATGGAGTCGGCCAGGACGTTCTCGCTCACCCGGGTCAGCATGACGTAGAAGGCGATCGAGGCCAGGCCCATGCCCACGGTGGACCAGGTCGGGGTGAGGAACCGGGGGTGGATGCGGGCGAAGCGCTGCGGGATGGCCTTGAACGCGGCCATGGACAGGGTGGTGCGGGCCGTGGGGAGGATGGTCGTCTGGGTGGAGGCCGCCGCCGAGGTGAGGACCATCACGATCAGAAGTTTCGTGGCGACCGTGCCCCAGCCCCCGGTGCCGAAGACCTCGGACCCGAGACTGGAGAGGACGTCTCCGGAGTTGTCCGGGTTGCCCAGTCCGATGCCGTGCTCGCCCACTCCGGCGAACGCCTGCGCGGACGTGGTGACCATGAGGTAGACGAGCAGCAGGATGACGGTGGAGATGACGGCGGCGCGGCCCGGAGTGCGGTCGCGGTCGACGGTCTCCTCGTTCACGGACACCGCAGTGTCCCAGCCCCAGTAGATGAACACTCCGGCGAGGATGCTCTTGGTCAGGTCGTCGAACGAGTTGATCTCGAAGGGGTTGAACCACGACCACGAGATCTCCGACGACACGTTCGGCGCCGTACCGCCGTACACCTTGACCAGTGCGGTGACCGCCAGCAGACACAGCACCACGATCTCGATGGTGAGCAGCAGCTTCTGCAGGTTGGCCGAGATCTCGATGCCGATGTAGCAGATCAGGGTCATCACGGCGATCCACAGGACGCCGACCACGGTGACCCAGAAGGTGTTCTGCGCGAGCCCGTCCGCGCCGATCAGCTGGAAGCCGTACGCGCCGGCGATCTGGGCCAGGTTGGCCATCACGATGATGTCGGCCGCGACGATGCCCCATCCGCCCAGCCAGCCGGTACGGGGGCCGAAGGCCCTGGCCGCCCAGGTGAACGTGGTGCCGCAGTCGGGGTCGGCCCGGTTGAGTTCCTTGTAGCCGTAGGCGATCAGGAACATCGGGATGAACGCCAGCACGATCACGATCGGTGACTGGAAGCCCACGATTCCGACGATGACGCCGAGGGTCGCCGCGAGGCTGTAGGCGGGGGCGGTGGAGGCCAGCCCGATCACCGTGCTCGAGAACAGACCCAGCGCGCCACCCTTGAGGCCCTTGTCCGTGGCCCCCGGTCCCAGCGGGGGGAGCGGGGCGGGCGGCGGGACGGATGGTGAGCTCATGGCGCCCTCCGGAACCTTGTGGCGCCCGCCTACGGTGGACCGGGCGCCCGCTGTCCCCGGCTCGGGAGGCCTCGGGATCCCCGGGGGTCACCGAGGAAGTCCGGGGGTACCGGGCCGCTCCCACCAGCATGAACCCGCTCGCCGACAACCGGTAGTCGAGCCGCGGGCTCCACTCCGCGGACCGGCTCACCCCTGTGGCTCTCCCCCCGGTCCTGGCCGGGAGCGCCGGGACGCCGGTCGCCCTTCGCCGTCCGGGACCCCTTCGCCATCCGTCACACCTCCGGTGCCGGTCACACCCTCGTGCTCCCGCGCGTCAGGGAGTCGACGGCGCCGCACGGGGCGGCCCGAGGAGGAGACGAGAACATGACCGTTCTGATGGTGCGTGCCACGGTGAAGCCCTAGTTCGTCGACGAGCTGGAGGAGGCACTGCACAAGATGTTCACCGCCGTCGAGGAGGCGCGGCCCGCGGGCGTGCGCTACGCCTCGTACCGGCTGCCCGACGGCGTCACCTACATCGCTCAGCTGGAACTCGCGGACGGGACCGAGAACCCGCTGCCCGCGATCGTGGAGTTCCGTGAGTTCCAGGCGGGCCTGAAGAACTGGATGGCCGGCCCGCCCGCTGTCGAACACCTCGAGGCCAGGGGCGCGTACGCGGGCTGACCGGGCCGCGCGGTGTCATCCTGCGGGGATGACGGGATCCAGCGCGGCGGGCGGCGGGTACTCCGGTACTCCGCTCGCCCGGAAGATCGGCATCAAGGCGGGGCACCGGGTGCGGCTGTTCCACGGGCCGCGGGACTGGGAGATTCCCGGACTGCCGGAGGGCTGCGAGGTGGAGGACGGCGGCCCGAAGGGGGCGGACGTCACCCTCGCCTTCTTCCGGGAGCGCGCCGAACTGGCGGCACGGGCGGCCGGGTTGGTCACGGACCTGTCCGACGAAGCCATGCTCTGGATCGCCTGGCCCCGCCGCGCGGCCGGGCACCGCAGCGACATCACGGAGAACGATCTTCGGGACCTTTTCCTGCCCCTAGGCGTCGTCGACGTGAAGGTGGCGGCGCTGGGGGAGGACTGGTCGGGGCTGAAATTCGTACGGCGCAAGGAGAATCGGCGCCCCTGAGCATGGACGTATGGGCGTAGATCAGGACGTACACGCGGCGGACGGGACAGCGTACGTGAGGGGGAATTCCGGTGAACGGCTAGCATCGCGGCACAGTTGTCGGCCGGGATGGGGTGGGTGTCGTGTCACAGGCGGAGGAGGGGCCACGGATCGCCGTTGCCGTGGTCACCATGGGCAACCGGCCCGTCGAGGTCGACGCACTGCTCACCTCCGTGGCCAAACAGGACGTGGCGCCCACCCGGATCGTGATCGTCGGCAACGGCTGTCCGCTGCCGGAGTTCGCCGAACGCCTCGGCCTGCCGGGCGAGGTGACCACCGTCGAACTGGACGACAACCTCGGCTGCCCCGGTGGCCGGAACGTCGGCCTGAGCCGGCTCCGTGAGTTCGGGGACGTGGACGTCGTCGTCGAGCTCGACGACGACGGGCTGCTCGTCGACGGCGACGTGCTGCGCAAGGTGCGCGACCTGTACGCCGCCCGGCCGCGGCTCGGCATCGTCGGCTTCCGCATAGCCGACGAGCACGGGGAGACGCAGCGCCGCCATGTGCCGAGGGTCGGGGCCAAGGACCCGATGCGCGGCGGACCGGTCACCGGCTTCCTCGGAGGCGGCCACGCGCTGTCCATGCCGATGCTCGCCGAGACCGGGGACTGGGCCGCCGAGTTCTTCTTCGCGCACGAGGAGACCGACCTCGCCTGGCGGGCCATAGACGCCGGCTGGACCGTGCTGTACGAGCCCGAACTGCTCCTCCAGCACCCCAAGACCTCGCCCGCCCGGCACGCGATCTACTACCGCGTGACGGCCCGCAACCGGGTCTGGCTCACCCGTCGTCGGCTGCCCCTGGCGCTGATCCCGCTGCACCTGGGGATCTGGATCGTGCTCACGCTGCTGCGGACGCGGTCGGCCGGCGGGCTGAGGGCCTGGTTCGGCGGATTCGCGGAGGGGCTGCGGCAGTCCGGCGGAGAGCGGCGCCCGATGCGGTGGCGGACGGTATGGCGGCTGACCCGTCTCGGGCGCCCGCCGGTCATCTGAACCCGGCTCACAGGCCCTTGCGGCTTCTGTGGTTCTCGCCGTTCCCGTGGTTCTTGTACGGACGGAGGCCCCGGTCGATCACCTCGCGACCGGGGCCTCTCACGTCCCCGGATCCGGCCGCGGCGGCGACACTCCCCCGAGTTACGCGTAGTACGCGCGCACCGTCGGGCCAGATCCGATGGACTGATCAGATCAGGCCGCGCCAACGGATCGCTAACATGAGGCCAACGGTTCCCACGGGAACGATCAGTCGATCGGCGTGAACTCGCCCCGAGAGGGCGGGAAACCGCCGTGGTGCGCGGCCCGAGCGGTCGGCGGAAAGGCAGTGGGGCGGCGTGATGCGGAACGGGCTGCGGTTCGGGCTGCTGGGGCCGCCGGTCCTGTACGACGCCGACGGCGGGGTCGGCTCGATCGGCAGCGGCAAGATGCGCGCCCTGCTGGCCGCACTGCTCCTCGAACCGGGCCGGGTCGTCTCCGTCGACGTGCTCAAGGACGCGCTGTGGGGCGGGACGCCACCCGCCTCCGCCCAGGCGTCCCTGCAGAACCATGTGACCCGGCTGCGCCGTCTCCTCGACGATCCGGAACGGCTGCGCGCCGTACCGCCGGGGTACGTCCTGCGGGTCGGCGAGGGCGAGTTGGACGTCCGCGTCTTCGAGCGGCACGCCACCCTCGCGCGCGATGCGCACGCCGAGCGCGACTGGGAGCGGGCGCTGCGCGAGTCCACCGCCGCGCTCGCGCTGTGGCGTGGCACCCCGCTGAGCGGCCTGCCGCCCGAGACCGGCGGGCACGGCTTCCTCCAGCGTCTGGAGGAGGCCCGGCTGCTGGTCCTGGAGTGGCGGTACGAGGCGGAGCTGTGCCTCGCCCCGACGGCCTCCCGGCTCGACCGGCTGGCACCGGAGCTGTCCGCCCGCACGGCCGAGCATCCGCTCCGCGAGTCGTTCCACCGGCTTCTGATGCTCGTCCTGCACCGCACCGGACGCCAGGCCGAAGCCCTCGCCGTCCACCGCGACCTGCGGGCCCGCCTGGTCGACGAACTCGGCATCGAGCCGGGCCCGGCCGTACGCAAGGCACACCTGGAGATCCTGCGGGACAACGACCGGGCCCCGGGTGAAGTCCGCGCCGCCGATCGAGTCATGGGCGGGGGCGGCCCCCGGGTTGCCGCCGGAGCCCCTGGCAGGCGCCGGACCGGCGACGGGGGCAGGGCTAGGCACGAAACACCGGGCGGAGCCACGGACCGGGGGAGGAACGCCGACTGGCTCCGGAACGACGGCCGTGGCCGTGGCCGCGACCGCGACAACGGCCACGACCACGACCACGACCACGACCACGACATGGACGGGAGCGGCAACCGGCCCTGGAACCGGGACGACGACAGGGACGGTGACGGGAGCGGCGGCCGGTCCTGGAGCAGGGACGGTGACGAGGGCAGCGCCCCGACCTGGATCAGCGACGGACACGGCGACGGGGACCGGCGTGGTGGCCGGGGCGGGAACGGGAACAACGACCGGACCTGGAACAGCGGCGGTGACGGGGGCGGGGACCGGGACGGGGACCGACGTGGTGGCCGGGACGGGGACGGGGGCGGGGATCGGACCTGGAGCAGTGGCGGTGACGGGGGCGGCGATCGGCGTGGTGGCCGGGACGGGAACGGCGGGGCGGCGGAATCCGCGGCCGGCTCCGCCCGGGTCGACCGGGACCCGGCTTCGCCGCCCCGCCCTGCCCAACTCCCGCCGCCTCCGGCGCACTTCACCGGCCGTGAAGACGCCCGCGCCCGGCTGAGCCAGGTCCTGGACCCGGAACACTCCGTGCACGTGACGCACCCGGAGGCCCGGGCGTACCCGGACGCCGGGCCCGACCGGACAGCATCCCCGGGCGCGTCGGCAGGCGCGTCCGGAAGTGCGTCAGGCGGCGCACCCGGTGACGCGGCGATCGCCGGAACGACCGACCGGACGGCCACCGGAACCACCGACCGGCCGACCGCCGCCGGAACGACCGCGGCCGGAACGACCGCGGCCGGAACGACCGCCGCCGGAACGACCGCCGGCGGAACAGCCGACGGGACGCGGGGTGGTTCGCACGGCCGGCCCTTCGGCGGCGACCCCGCCACCGGGATGCCCCGGGTCGCGGTGATCAGCGGGATGGCCGGCGTAGGCAAGAGCGCGCTCGCGCTGCACGTCGCACACGGGCTGAGGGACCGATTCACCGACGGTCAGCTGTACGTCAACCTGCACGGCGCCACCCCCGGCATGACCCCGCTCACCGCCGGTCAGGCGCTCGCCGCGCTCCTGCGCGACCTGGGCGCGGAACCCCGACGTATCCCCGAACACCCGGACGCCGCAGCGGCGTTGCTCCGCTCGATGCTCGCGCCCACCCGCACCCTCATGGTGCTGGACGACGCGGCGCACGCCGCGCAGGTACGGCCGCTGCTCCCGGCGGGCGCGGGCTGCGCGGTGATCGTGACGAGCCGCTCGCCGCTCACCGCCCTGGACGGCGCCGACCGTTTCCCGCTCGCGCCGCTGACGGACGAGGACAGCGCGGCCCTGCTCCGCGCGGTCTCCGGTCGCCGGGACGGACTCGACGGCGGGCACCCCCTCGTCGAACTCACCGGCCGGCTGCCGCTCGCCCTCCGGGTCGTCGCGGCTCGCCTGGCCGCCCGCCGAGCTCTGACCCCCGACGTTCTGGCCGGTCAACTGGCCGCCACGGAAGGGCGGTTGCATCATCTGGAGTACGACGACCTGAGCGTGCGCCGTTCGCTCGCCGTCGCGCACGACGCGCTGCGGGCCTCCGAGCGTGAGGCCGACCGGGACGCGGCGCTCGCCCTGTGCCGTATCGGCGCGCTCGACCTGCCCGCCTACGGAGCCGCCCTCGTCGCCCGCCTCACCGGCACCGACCAACGCCGAGCCGAGGCCGCGCTCGACCGCCTGGTCGATGTTGCCCTCCTGGAGGAGACCGCCTACGGCCGCTACGCGCCGCACGACCTCGTACGGGATTTCGCCCGGGAGATCGCGGGCGCGGCGGAGTGCGTCCTCGCGACAGCGGGCATGGGTGCGAACGCGGGCGCTTCGGCTCCCGGAGCCGCTTCCGGAGGCGAGGTCGTCGCGGTCTCCGGCAGTGCCGGTCCGGCCCTCCCGGTCGGTCACGCCGGTGTCCTTCCCCTCGGCCATGACGCGGTCGTCGCCGAGCGCGCCCTGCGCTGGTACGCCGGTGTCGCCGCCCGTTCCCTGGAGGCGATCCTCGAACCCGGTCTCGACCGGGAGGACCGCAGCAGGCCGACCGCCTCGCAGCCGGCCGGGCACGCGGCGGACGTCGCGGCCACGCCCCCGTTCTGTTCTGGGCGGGAGGCCTTCGCCTGGGGCGACACGGAGCTGGCGAACGTGGTCGCGTTGGCGGAACGGTACGCGCAGGCCTCGCCGTACGTCCCCGTACTGGCCCGCATGCTCAACCCGTACGTCCAACGCAGTGGGCGCGTGGCCGAGTTGGAGGTCCTTCAGCGGGCCGCGCTCGGAGCGGCGCGGCTGCTCGGCGACGAGGCCGCCGAGGCGTACGCGCTCGGCGACCTCGGGGGCCTGCACTTCATGACGGGCCGCGTGGGCGAGGCCCTCACCCTGAACGACGAGGCGCTCGCGATCTGGCGCCGCCTCGGAGTGCGGTCCTGCCTGCGGCGGGGGCTGAACAACCGGGGCATGCTCCTCGAAAGCCTCGGCCGTTACGCCGAGTCCAGTGAAGCCCTGCTCCAAAGTCTGCAGTTCTCGCGGGAGTTGGGCGACCTTCACATGGAGGCCATCACCTACAGCCACCTCGGCAACCTGCACGAGCACACCGATCCACGGGCCGCCATCGATCACCACAAGCGCAGCCTCGCCATCGGCGACGCCGTGCAGGACGTGATCATCCGGCACTCCGCGCACTGCAACATCGGCTACGCCCACCTCACCCTCGGCGAACCGGCCGCCGCCGTACCGCACTTCGAGGAGAGCCTGCGCATCCTGGGCGGCCACGGCGACTGGCACGGCGAGTCACAGACCCGGCTCGGCCTGGTACGCGCCCTGCGCGGCGTCGGCCACTGGGAACGCGCCGCGCGCGAGTGCGATCTGCTGCGGTGCCGGGCAGACCGTCGCGCCGACCGCTACACCGGAGGCCTCGCCCGCCACCAGCGGGGCCTGCTGCTACGGGAACGCGGCGACGCCGAAGCGGCGTACCAGGAGTGGACGTCGGCACTGGAGGCCCTGGAGGAGACAGACAGCCCAGTGACAGGCGAACTGCGAAAGCTGCTCGCGAAGTAGCGCCCGTCGCCGATGCGGTCGCCGAGGCGGAGGGCGAAGCCGACCGTCTTGCCGAAGGGCGCTGAGCCTGCGCCGACTCCGTCGGTGATCTCCCGCGCCGCCCGCAGGGGATCCGGTGCCGATGGCGCGGAAGGCCGCGTCGACGAGTTATTTCGCGTCCGCGTAACACTGTACGACCGCTGTCGTGAACGGAAACCGCACCGGCGTCTCCCCGAAGGTGAGGCGACCCGCCAGTTCGGCGGCGTCGCGGATGGCGGCCACCACGGTGTCGGCTTCCTCGGCGGGGCAGTGCACGATCACCTCGTCGTGCTGGAAGAAGACCAGTTCGGCGGCGAGTTGGGAGCAGGTGCGGCGCAGTGCCGCCAGCACCAGCAGGGCCCAGTCGGCGGCACTGCCCTGCACGACGAAGTTGCGCGCGAACCGTCCGCGGGCGCGGGAGTCGGAGGAGGCGTAGCCCGGTACCCAGCCCTGGTCGACGGTGGCGTCGACGGGTTCGTCCTGCGGGATGCCCGCCTCCTCCCCGCTGTCGTCGCCCGTCCCGGCGGCCGGAGGGCAGGTCCGCCCCAGCCAGGTCCGCACGAGGCGCCCCTCCTCGCCCGCGCGGGCCGCGTCGTCCACGTAGGCCACGGCCTTGGGGAAACGGCGGCGGAGCAGGGCGAGGTTCTTCAGCCCGTCGCCGGACGTCTGGCCGTAGACGGCGCCGAGCACGGCGAGTTTGGCCTGCGCGCGGTCACCGGAGAAGGCCCGGTCCGACACCGACTGGTAGAGGTCGCTCTCGCGGCCCGCGACCTCCATCAGGCCGGGGTCGCGCGAGATGGCCGCGAGGACGCGGGGCTCCATCTGGTCGGCGTCGGCGACGACCAGTCGCCAGCCGGGGTCGGCGACGACGGCACGCCGGATCACCTTGGGGATCTGCAGGGCGCCGCCGCCGTTCGTCACCCAGCGTCCGGTGACCGTCCCGCCCGGCAGGTACTCGGGCCGGAACCGCCCGTCGCGCACCCAGTCCTGGAGCCAGGACCAGCCGTGGGCGACCCAGATCCGGTACAGCTTCTTGTGCTCGATCAGCGGCTTCACGGCCGGATGGTCGATCGACTCGATCTCCCACCGCCGGGTGGACTTGACCTTGATCCCGGCCTGGGCGAACGCCTTGACGACGTCGGCCGGCAGATCGGGTCTGACCCGTCTCCCGAAGGCGGCGGACACCTCCTCGGTGAGCTCGGCGAGGCGCCGGGGCTCACCGCCTCCGGTGTACCGCTCGCCGAGCAGTTCGTGCAGCACGTCCCGGTGGACGTCCGCGCTCCACGGCAGCCCCGCCTGGTTCATCTCGGCGGCGACCAGCATCCCCGCGGACTCGGATGCCGTCAGCAGCCGCATCCGCTCCGGGTGCGCGGTCGTGCCATGGCGGCGCTGCTGGTCGGCGTAGACCGCGAGGAGATCCGACAGCGGTACGCGCACCGGGCGCGGTTCGAAGAGGGAGGACTGCGAACCGGGTTCGGCGGAACGCTGCGGCGGGTCGGGCGGCACGGCGCCGCCGCGCAGTCTTGCCAGCGCGGCGGCCGCCGACCGGGGCTCGCCGAGCCGCCCCTCATGTCCGAGCAGCAGGGTCTCGGCGGCCTCCATGTCGTAACACCGCTCGACTCGCACCCCCGTGGCGAGCAGTCGCGGGTAGACATCGGCCGTCGACCGCCACACCCACCGGCTCACGTCCGGCCGCGTCCGCACGGCCTCCGCGAGGTCCGCCTCCCGGCGGACCGGTCCCGTGGGCAGCCCGTCCGGGCCGAGGGCGGCGATCTCCGCACCACCGTCCTCGGCCGGCGCGAGAGCCCAGCGCTCGGTCATGCTTCCGAGTCTCGCAGGAGGGTCTGACAATGCCGTCCGGCGACGCGGCCCGCAGCCAGTAGGCCCGTGGCCCCCCGTAGTGCGCAGCTTGTAAGCCGGGAGCCGGGAGTCCGGAGTCCGCAGCCGGTAGGCCCCCGTAAGCCGGGAGTCCGGAGCCCGCAGCCGGTAAGCCCGCAGCCGGCAGGCCCGTAGGCACGCAGCCGGTAGAACCGCAGGCCCGCAGGCCCGCAGGCCCGCAGGCCCGCAGGCCCGCAGGCCCGCAGGCCCGTAAGCCCGCAGCCCGAAGTGCGCCGCCGGCGACCGCACTTCCCTATCCGTTCCCCTCCGGGTGCCCGTCCGACTTCCCCTCCGGCTTGCCCTCCGTCTTCGCCTGCGCCTCCGTCCTCTCCTTCACGAGCTCCTCGAACATGCGCCCGATGTGTGCCTCGGCCGCCGCCTTGTCGACGCCTGCGCGGCTGAGAACGCCTTCGCCGTTCTCGAACTCCAGCAGGGCGAGCAGGATGTGCTCGGTGCCGACGTAGTTGTGGCCGAGTCGGAGGGCCTCGCGGAAGGTGAGCTCCAGGACCTTCTTGGCGGCCGGGCCGTACGGGACCAGTTCGGGGACCTCGTCGGCAGCGGGCGGGAGCGCGGCGACGGCAGCCTCGCGTACGGCGTCGAGGGAGACGCCCTGCGCCGTGATCGCCCGCGCGCCGAGCGCGTCGGGCTCGCTGAGCAGGCCGAGGACGAGGTGCTCGGGCAGCCCCTCGGTCCCGCCCAGGGCCTTGGACTCGTTGTGCGCGACCATCACGGCCTTGCGGGCCCGCTCGGTGTAGCGGCCGAACCCCTGGCTGGGGTCGAGGTCCGCCTCCGCCTTCGGCACGAACCGCTTCTGCGCGGCCTGCCGGGTGACCCCCATGCTCCTGCCGATGTCGGTCCAGGACGCCCCCGAACGCCGTGCCTGGTCCACGAAGTGCCCGATCAGATGGTCGGCCACGTCGCCCAGGTGATCTGCCGCGATCACCGCGTCCTGGAGCTGGTCGAGCGCGTCGCTGTGCACCTTCTTGATGGCCTCGATGAGGTCGTCGAGACGCACGGATGCCTTGCCGGGTGGATTCGTCGTCATGTGTCAACGTTAGGTTGACAGTCCAGGGAGTGTCAACCCGAAGTTGACACTTGCCGTCCCGAGTCCGGCCATCGATTCACTGTCCACAGGGTGTGGACAAGTCGACGGCTTCGGCGCCGGGCCATACTCCGGCCCCCGGCCGGCCCATGACACGATCGGGGGATGAGTACGTCCAGCACCGTGGAGCGCGCCTTCGGGGCCGCCCTCTACGCCGACTCCGACGCGGCCCTCGACACCGGCGCCTCCCTGCTCGCCACCGACCCGGCCTCCGACGCCGAACTCGCCCTGCGCGGTGCGGAGTTCGTCGCTGCGGCCTGGCGGCGCGGCTGGCAGCCCGCCGATGTCGTACGGATCGTGCGGCGCGACCTGGACGACGTACACGTACGCCTGGTGACGTCCTTGATCCTCGCGGAGAGCCAGGGCGACCGCTCGCCCCGGGGTGCGCGCTGGGCGGCCCAGCTCGACGAGCTGGCGGCCGAGCCCCACGACATTCGCACCGACCGCTTCTCCCGCGCCACCGCCGCCCTGGAGCTCTACCGCATACTCCTGCGTCTGCCCTCCATCGAGCCGCTGGATCCGCCGAGGGCGCCGGCCACGGCGGCCGCCCCCCGGGAGACACGCATGCTCACCCGTATCCGCGCGCTGCTCGCGAAGGCGGAGGCGACCGGGTTCCCGGAGGAGGCGGAGGCTCTCAGCGCCAAGGCGCAGGAGCTGATGGCGCGGCACAGCATCGACGAGGCGCTGCTCGCGGCCCGGACCCGCGCGAAGGACGCGCCCGGCGCCTGCCGTATCGGCGTCGAGCCGCCGTACGAGACGGCCAAGGCGGTGCTCCTGGACGCGGTGGCGGGGGCGAACCGCTGCCGGGCCGTGTGGAACGACGCTCTCTGCTTCTCGACCGTGGTCGGCTTCGAACCGGACCTGGAGGCCGTCGAGCTCCTCTACACCTCGCTCCTTGTGCAGGCCACAGCGGCGATGACGAAGGCGGAGGCGGCGCAGCGGGCGGGCGGCCGCAAGCGTACGAAGACGTTCCGGCAGTCGTTCCTCGCCGCGTACGCGCACCGGATCGGCGACCGGCTCGCGTCGGTCGCCGAGGACCAGGTGACCGCCACGGAGGGGGAGTTGCTGCCGGTGCTCGCGGCCCGTGACGTGGCGGTCGCGGATCACCTGGACCAGATGTTCCCGGACACCGTGACGACCCGGATGCGCGGGGTCACCGACGAGGCCGGATGGTACGAGGGTGCCGCGGCGGCCGACCGGGCGCAGGTCCGGGGTCGACGACCGCTCCCGTAAAGAGCTTGGCCGGTCCCCCGGAAGTCCGGCGGTTCGCGTACGAGCCCTGCGGTTCGCGTACGAGCCCGGCCGATCCCGTACGAGCCCGGCCGATCCCGCAAGCCCGGCAGGGTGCTCGCTCGTCAGTCGCCCGCGTGCTGGAACGGCGTCACGGAGGCGTTCGGCTCGCTCGCCGAACCCTTGCCCGCGACCGGGCCGTACGACCACGGGAAGCTCAGCGTCGTGTCGGCGCCGGGCAGGCCGATCTTCAGCGTCTTCACGGCGAGGGTCTTCGCGTCGCCCTCCGCACCCCGTACGTAGGTGATGGTGAAGGACGCGGTGTCGCCCTTGGCGAGGGTCAGCTGCTCCGGCGCCGCGGACTTGTCCGCGACGATGTCGGCCGAGGTGCCGCCCGCATGGACGGAGAGCCCGGGGAAGCCCTTCAGCGTGCACTGGCCGCCCTTGTTCGTGAGGGTGACCGGGATGTTGCCCGTGTCCCCGGCGGCCGTGGCGGCGTTCGCGGGACCGACCTGGATGCCGGCATCACCGATCACGCAGGCCGCGACGGCGGCCTTCTTCGCGGAGCCGGCCGAATCACCGGATTTCCCGGAACTGCTGGAGCTGCCGGAGCCGCCGCCGTCGCAGGAGGTCAGAGCGAGGGCCGCCGTGAGGACGGTGACGGCGATGGGCAGAGCGCGCATGGGTTCCCCTGGGAGTCGTGACGATGTGCATGGATCATCACGCACTCGGGTCCGCCGAGGTTGCGCGCCCCTGGCCGTTCACCCGCCCGGGACCGATATCGCCCGCTATTGTTCGCGGATCTTCCCCACGCTGTCGGAACGGACCGACGAAATGGACCGTCTGCCGGAACGCCGGAACGCCGGAACGCACTGACGAAATGCACTGACGGAATGAGCCGGCTTCGGGCGCCCAGGTTCGTGAGGTTCTCAGAATCAGGAGCCCAGGCCCGCCGTGGGCAGGCCCGTTGGCAGCTTTCCGCCCTCGCTCTTGGTGTACGTCTCCTTGCCGAGGCCGCCCTCCCAGGTGACCTTCAGAGTCGTACCGCTGACGGAGTCGACCATGCCGACGGCGCGCTTCTTGCTGCCGTCCGTACAGGCGAGGCGGATCATCCGCATGCTCGCCTCGTCGGACGTGGTGCCGCTGCACACGGTGCCGCCGGTCGCGAAGAGGCCCGCCTGCTTGCCGTTGATCATGAGGACCACGGCCTTGCCGCCCGCGGTGGTGAGCCAGCTGCCCTGGAGTTTGCCGCCCGCCGAGGGAGTGCTTCCGGAGCTGCCGCCGGTACCGGCGCCGCCCGTACCGGTGCCGTCCGTGGCGGACGCGCTCGGGCTCGCGGACGCGTCCCCGGAGTCGTCGCTGCCGCTGCTGCAACCGGTCAGCACGAGCGCCGCCGCCAGTCCCGCGGTCGCGGCCGCGATACGCGCCTGGCGGGACGGGAAGGTCGCCGTAGTCACTGAAGCCCCCAAGGGTGGGTCGGATGCGGGTCGCCCGAACGATCGCAGCAAGTTACCAGGAGGACCTGGGGACCCCCGTCGGGAATCGGGCGTGCGTTTGCTCACGGACATTCAACTGGGTCGGGTCGAAAGCGCGGAGGGGCCGGGGCATCCGTCCGTACCGGCGGGGACCCGGGGCGGTCCGTGCGCCGACGAGGGGCCGGGGCGGGGCCGTGTGCCGGCGGGGATTCGGGGCGGTCCGTGCGCCGACGGGGACCTGAGGCGGGATCGTGTGTCGACGGGGACTTGAGATGGGCCGTGCGCCGACGGGGGGCGGAGGCTGTGCACCGGCGGGCGCTCTATAGGTAGGAGATTCCCTACGATTTACGCGTAGGGAATCGCCTACCTATGCTGCTTTCCATGAACATCACCCACGCCTCCTTCGTCACGCTTCCCGTCGCCGACCAGGACCGGGCCCTGCGCTTTTACACGGACGTCCTCGGCTTCGGGGTCACTGCCGACCTGGACATGCCGCCCGGCCGGTGGCTCCAGGTGGCGCCCGAGGGGGCGCAGACCGTCTTCACTCTCTCGGGTCCGGGCATGGGGAGTTTCACGCCCGGCGAGACCCGGGGGATCATGTTGGTCACGACCGATGTCGACGCCGACTGTGCGCGGCTCGCCGCCGCGGGTGTCGCGGTGGAGGGTCCGGACGACCTCCCCTGGGGCCGCATGGCCTCGTTCCGCGACCCGGACGGCAACGGTCTGATGCTGATCACGGAGAAGGCCCCGGGGACGGCCTCGGAGCAGAAGTGAAGGGTGTGAGCGCGCCATGACGGGGACCAGGGCCGGGACCCGGGTCGGAGCCGGAGCCGGGACCGGGTCGGAAGCCGACCCGGAGATCGGAGCCGGGGTCGGCCCGGAAGCGGGGGCCGGACCGGTGGCAGTGGCCAGGGCGGGACGGGCAGCCCGGACCGGACCGGTGGTTGGGACCGAACCGGAAACCGGAGCACTCGCCGACGCCGGAGCTCCCACCGGGGTTCCCGCCGAAACCTCGACCGGGGTTCCCGCCGAAACGCCTGTCACCCGCGAGGACCAACTCTTCGCCGCGCTCGCCAACGCCACCCGTCGTGAGGTGCTCCGGCTGCTGCGCGAGCAGGGGCCCCAGCCCGTTCAGGCCCTCGCCGACCACTTCGCCATGCGCCGCCCCAGCCTCTCGGAACACCTCAAGGTGCTCCGGGAGGCCGGACTCGTGTCCGAGGAGCGCGCGGGCCGGCAGCGGATCTACCGCCTGGAGGCCGCCCCGCTCGCCGACGTGCAGGACTGGCTCCATCCGTACGAGCGGTTCTGGCGCGACAGGCTGAAGGGTCTCGGCGATCTCCTGGACCGCATGCCCGACGATGCCGAGACATGAACCACGATCCGCAAGGCGCGAGCCACGACCCGCACGATACGAACCACGACCCGCAAGGCGTGAACCCCGACCCGCAAAGCACGAACCCCGGTCCAGCGGGCGTGAACCCCGACCCGCACGGCATGAACCCCGGTCCAGAGGGCGTGAACCCCGACCCGCCAGGCCTGGCCCCCGTTCCTGAGGACGACCTCACGACCATCCGTGTCGACCAGTTCCTGCCGCATCCGCCCGCCAAGGTCTGGCGCGCGCTCACCGAGCCCGAACTGCTCGCGCAGTGGCAGATGCCGGGGTCCGAGGACTTCCGGCTCGAGGTCGGCCACCAGTACAGGCTGACCGCGGTCCCGCGCCCCAACACGAACTTCTCCGGCACCGTTGACGTGCGCGTTCTCGCCTATGAGCCGCAGCGGATGCTGAGCGTCCGGTGGGCGGACGCGAACGCGGCCCGTCCTGCGGACTGGACCATTACCTGGACACTGGAACAGGAAGGGCGCGGTACGCGTCTCTTCCTAGTACACGAGGGATTCGATCCGGACGATCCCGCACAGATGATGGCGCGGAAGATCATGGACGGGGGCTGGAGATCGCATGTGATGCGGTCTCTGGGGAATGCGCTGGACCGGATGTAGTTCGTCTCGCACTCCGGTGAGCTGCAGGCCGTAGTCGGGCGAACGACAGCCGGTAGTCAAAGACCGGTAAAAGCTGTAACCGCAGGACCACCCCGCGTGCACGTGCATCTGCCCATGCATCTGCACATGAACAGAGCTATGATCCGAGTCAGTTGACTACTGCATCTATGGCCACCTCAGCCACTGCACGACCGGGGAGCGACCTGTGGACCACGACGTGTTCAACGTGGATGACGTGTACAACGGTATGGCTGAATTCGTGTACAACGGCATGGCTGCGACCGAGCTGGACGGCGTCGCCTGGCAGAAGAGCAGGCACAGCAACTCGCAAGGTTCCTGTGTGGAGTTCGCGCGGCTGCCCGGCGGTGACGTGGCCGTGCGGAACTCGCGGTTCCCCGAGGGGCCCGCGCTCGTCTACACGCGCGCCGAGATCGAGGCGATGCTCCTGGGCATCAAGGACGGCGAGTTCGATCACCTGATCGCGGGTTGACGGCCGTGATCGTCAGCCGTCCGCAACGGGCCGGTCGCGGGAGAGCCGGTCACGGGAAGGGCGGCTGCGGGAAGGCCGCCTGCGAGAAGGGTGACATCAACCGAGGGTGAACTTCACTCAGCGTTCCGTAACGCGCGTAGAACCGCGGCGCCAAAAGGCGCCGCGGTTCGTCATTCGGGGGAGAGTGCGGTCGTCCCCGGTTGCGAACCCAGCCGGAACAGCGCCCACACGACCTTGCCGCTGAGCGTTCCCGCGAGCGGGTGCCAGCCCCAGCTGTCCGAGAACGAGTCGACCAGGAAGAGGCCGCGCCCCGACTCCGCCGCGAAGTCGTCCGAGTCGCCGGCGACCGGACTGTCGTGGCTGGGGTCGCGCACCGCGCACACCAGACGTGAGGTCCACCGCATCAAGTGCAGTCGTACGGGCGGCCCTTGGTCGTCCTTGCGGGGCGTGTCCGAGGGCAGCGCGTGCCGCAGGGCGTTGGTGACGAGCTCGGAGACCACCAGGCAGATGTCGTCGAAACGGTCGCCTATCTCCCACTGGTCCAGCGTTCCGCGCGTGAACTGCCGTGCCTCGCGCACCGCTTCGTAGCGGGCGGGCAAGGCGCACGAGGCGGCGCTGGACACGGCCGCGGGATCGAGAGGCGGAAGTCCCTGCCGTAAGGGTTCGAGCATGGTCGATCCATTCGTCCCCATGCGAGGCACTCCCGGGTGTTCGCGGTCGTTGCGATGCAGCGGTGGCGCGAGGACCATGGTTCCGAATGCGTACGGCAGATGCAAGGGCAGATGCACGTGCACGCGCCCGAATTGGACCCCCCTCTCCTACTTCTTGCTCATTTCTTCCATCACCTTATTCTCAGTTGTTGACACTCCACTGATCTTTTCCTGTGCTCCGCCTTTGGCTACTTTCCGTTTCCGTAACTGAACGAGTACTGCTTGAAGTGTTTTAGTGGCAGACTTCGGCGTCTGGAAGACGGTTGGGGAGGCTGACGAACGTGAGCGCTGGTGAGTCGAGCGGCTCGGTGGTGCGGCGCATGCTGCTGGGGTCACATCTGCGGCGCCTGCGTGAGGCGCGTGGCATCACCCGTGAAGCGGCCGGTTACTCGATCCGAGCCTCCGAATCGAAGATCAGCCGCATGGAGTTGGGAAGGGTGAGCTTCAAGACGCGCGACGTCGAGGACCTGCTGACGCTCTACGGCATCAACGACGAAGCCGAGCGCACCTCCCTGGTCTCGCTCGCCAAGGAGGCCAACGTCGCGGGCTGGTGGCACAGTTACTCCGACGTCCTGCCCAGCTGGTTCCCCACCTACGTCGGCCTCGAAGGCGCGGCCCACCTGATCCGGGTGTACGAAGTGCAGTTCGTGCACGGCCTGTTGCAGACCGAGGCCTACGCCCACGCGGTCGTCCGGCGCGGGATGAAGGGTGCCTCCGCCGCCGACATCGACCGGCGCGTGGCCCTGCGCCTGGAGCGGCAGAAGTACCTCGTCTCCGAGAACGCCCCCGAGTTCCACATCGTCCTCGACGAGGCCGCGCTGCGCCGCCCGTACGGCGACCGCGAGGTGATGCGCGGACAGCTCCAGCATCTGATCGAGGTCTCGGAGCAGCCCAACGTACGGCTTCAGGTCATGCCGTTCAGCTTCGGCGGGCATTCCGGTGAGAGCGGCTCCTTCACCATCCTGAGCTTCCCGGAGTCCGACCTGTCGGACGTGGTCTATCTGGAGCAGCTCACCAGCGCGCTCTACCTGGACAAGCGTGAGGACGTCACCCAGTACGAGAGCGCGCTCAAGCAGTTGCAGCAGGACAGCCCGGGGCCGTCCGAGAGCCGCGATCTGCTGCGGGGGCTGCTCCAGCTGTCCTGAGAGTGTCCACAGACTTCCCCGGACTTCCCCGGTCTCCTTCAACTCCCTTGAAACACAAGTACGATGACGTGTGATCAGACCGTGATCGGATGTCTGCTGACCCGGGCCAAGGACTGCCTCGGCAGCACAGGGATTGAGGGAGCACATGTCGTCCTACTTCACCGACCTGGCCCAGCAGTACATCGACGGCGAGTGGCGTCCGGGAACGGGCTCCTGGGACATCATCGACTTCAACCCGTACGACGGCGAGAAGCTGGCGTCGATCACGATAGCCACGGTGGACGAGGTCGATGAGGCCTACCGCGCCGCCGAGCGCGCCCAGAAGAAGTGGGGCGCGACGAACGCGTACGCGCGCCGCGCGGTCTTCGAGAAGGCGCTCGCCGTCATAGACGAGCGCGAGGCGGAGATCACCGAGGTGATCATCGCCGAGCTCGGCGGCACCCGCCTCAAGGCGGCCTTCGAGCTGCACCTCGTCCGGGAGTTCCTGCGCGAGTCGGTCCAGCTGGCGCTGCGCCCCGAGGGAAAGATCATCCCCTCGCCGGTCGACGGCAAGGAGAACCGCCTCTACCGCGTCCCGGTCGGCGTCGTGGGTGTCATCAGCCCCTTCAACTTCCCCTTCCTGCTGTCGATCAAGTCCGTCGCGCCGGCCCTCGCGCTCGGCAACGGCGTGGTCCTGAAGCCGCACCAGAACACCCCGATCGTCGGTGGCTCCCTGGTCGCCAAGATCTTCGAGGACGCGGGCCTGCCCGGCGGTCTCCTCAACGTCGTCATCACCGACATCGCCGAGATCGGCGACGCCTTCATCGAGCACCCGGTCCCGAAGGTCATCTCCTTCACCGGCTCCGACAAGGTCGGCCGGCACGTCGCCACGGTCTGCGCCGCGAACTTCAAGCGCTCGGTGCTCGAACTGGGCGGCAACAGCGCCCTGGTGGTCCTGGAGGACGCGGACATCGACTACGCGGTCGACGCCGCGGTCTTCAGCCGTTACGTCCACCAGGGACAGGTCTGCATGGCCGCGAACCGTGTCCTCGTGGACCGGTCGATCGAGGCCGAGTTCACCGAGAAGTTCGTCGCCAAGGTCAGGACGCTGAAGACCGGAGACCCGAGCGACCCGCAGACGGTCATCGGCCCGGTCATCAACTCCTCCCAGGCGGACGCGCTCTCGACCGTCGTCGAGCAGGCGATCGCGGAGGGCGCCACCGCGCTGCTGCACGGCACGACCACGGACAACATGGTCGAGCCCTCCGTCCTGACCGGCGTCCCAGCCGACTCGGACCTGCTCCGGCAGGAGATATTCGGCCCGGTCGTCTTCCTCGTCCCGTTCGACGGGGAGGAAGAGGCGGTCCGGATCGCCAACGACACCCCGTACGGCCTCTCCGGCGCCGTCCACACGGCCGACATCGAGCGCGGCGTGAACTTCGCCAAGCAGATCGACACCGGCATGTTCCACGTCAACGACGGCACCGTCCACGACGAGCCCCTCGTCCCCTTCGGCGGCGAGAAGCACTCCGGCATCGGCCGCCTGAACGGCGAGACGACGGTCGACTCCTTCACCACGACGAAGTGGATCTCGGTGCAGCACGGGCGGAGCCGCTTCCCCTTCTGACCGTTCCGCCGCTTCCGACCCTTCCGAGAAGCCTTCGCGTGATCGTTCAGCGTGCCCGGACCCTTGCGGACAGAACCTGACCGCAAGGGTCCGTAGCGTCATCGGTGTCAGTCAGGAGGACCCGATGAAAGGCGGCCGGTCATGGTCACGCATGTGCGAGCGGAAGAGCAGGGCGACGAGCGCGGGGCGCTGCTCGACTTCATCGAGGAGCAGCGCGGCGGCATCCGTCGGTCGCTGCTCGGGCTGACGGAGGAGCAGGCCGCGAGCCGGCCGAGCGCCAGTGAACTCTCCCTCTCCGGGCTGCTCAAGCATGTCGCCGAGGTCGAGCAGGGCTGGGTGGCCCGCGCCAAGGGAGAGGCGCCCGCGGTGAAGCGGGACGAGTCGAACTGGCACGAGTGCTTCGTCCTCGCCGACGGCGAGACGGTCGTCTCACAGCTCGCGTACTGGGAGAAGGTCGCCGCCGAGACGGAGGCGTTCCTGCGCGCGGTGCCGAGCCTCGACGACACCTTCGCGCTCCCGAACGACCCCTGGTTCCCGCCCGAGGGCCGCGTCTCGATGCGCTGGCTGGCCCTCCACCTGATCCGCGAGACGGCTCGCCACGCCGGGCACGCCGACATCATCCGTGAGTCCCTGGACGGCAAGACGGCGTTCGAGCTGGTGGCGATGGAGCGGGGCACCACCTCCTGGGGCTGAGCCCCGCTCCCGAGCCGGACGGCACGCGGCACAGAGGGCATGCGGCGCCGACGCATGGCGCGGTCGGCATGCGCCTGCCGGCGATCCGTGTCCCCGTGCTCCGGGTCGGCCCCCCTGGCAGTCACCAGCCGCCATCGGTAGCCACCGGCCGCTCGCGACTCCTCCCGGAAAGCCGTGAGCGGCCGGGTCGCGAGCGGTTAGGTGCGAGGGCCTCGTTAGTGGTGGAAACCCGTCGCCGCCTCCTTGTCGCGGGGCAACGGACCGGGCTGGCGGCGCAGTTCGGGCAGCAGCTGGGTCAGGTTCTCGATGAAGAGGTCGGCGAGGTCGGCAGAGAAGCCGTTGCGGCAGACCACGCGCAGCACGGACAGGTCCTCGCGGTTCTCGGGGAAGGTGTACGCGGGCAGCAGCCAGCCGTTCTCGCGCATTCTCCGGGACACGTCGAAGACGTCGTACGCGGTCACCTCTGGCGTTGTCGTGAAGGCGAACACCGGCAGCTCGTCACCCCGGGTGATGAGCCGGAAGTCGCCCAGACAGTCGATGCGTTCGGCGAGCGAGCGCGCCACGTCCCGGGTCGTCTGCTGCACGGTCCGGTAGCCCTCACGGCCGAGTCTCAGGAACGTGTAGTACTGCGCGACGACCTGCGCTCCCGGCCGGGAGAAGTTGAGTGCGAAGGTCGGCATGTCGCCGCCCAGGTAGTTGACCCGGAAGACCAGTTCCTCCGGCAGTTCGGCCGCCGTCCGCCACAGTGCCCAGCCGACGCCCGGGTAGACCAGGCCGTACTTGTGCCCCGAGGTGTTGATCGACGACACCCTGGGGAGCCGGAAGTCCCAGACCAGGTCCTCGTCGAGGAAAGGCGCGATCATCGCCCCGGACGCGCCGTCGACGTGGACAGGGATGTCGAGGCCTGTGCGGTCCTGGAGCCGGTCAAGCGCCGCGCACAGCTCCTCGATCGGTTCGTACGACCCGTCGAAGGTGGAGCCGAGGATGCCGACGACCCCGATGGTGTTCTCGTCGCACAGCTCGGCCGCGGCCTGGGGGTCGAGATGGAACCGGTCGCCCTCCATGGGGATCTGGCGGGCCTCGACCTCCCAGAAGTTGCAGAACTTCTCCCAGCACACCTGGACGTTCACGCCCATGACGAGGTTGGGTCGCGCGCCCGGGTAGCGGTCCGCGTTGCGCAGCGTCCAGCGCCGCTTCAGCGCCATGCCGGCGAGCATGCACGCCTCGCTCGACCCGGTCGTGGAACAGCCCACTGCGGCCGACGGATCCGGTGCGTTCCACAGGTCGGCGAGCATCGAGACGCAGCGCCGCTCCAGTTCGGCCGTGCGGGGGTACTCGTCCTTGTCGATCATGTTCTTGTCCCGGCACTCCGCCATCAGGACCCCGGCCTGCGGTTCCATCCAGGTCGTGACGAAGGTGGCCAGGTTCAGCCGGGAGTTCCCGTCCAGCATGAGTTCGTCGCGGACGAGCTGGAGCGCGGTCGTGGGCGGCAGCGGGCCGTCCGGGAGGCGGTGCTTCGGCGGCGCCTCGACCATGCCGCTGACCGGATTGGTCTCGCCGTAGAAGGGGTTTACGGAGAGCGGGCGGTCATCGGGCTTCTGCTGGCCCTGGTGGAGCGGCATGAGCTTCTCCCAAAAGTTCAGCGGGACGGGGCGTCCCTTTGGTTCTCCCAACGGTTCAGCGGGACGGCGCGTCCCCTCTTGGTTCATCTGGTTCATCGGATGAGGGCCACCCGGCGGTTCACCGGACCGAACTTCCGTCGTCGCGCAGTTGCAGCTGCGGCCGTCCGGTCACCAGCAGCCAGGCCGGCAGGGAGGCGATGCAGAGCAGGGCGATGATCGTGGGCGAGGACACCAGGACGGCGGCCGTGAACAGGCTCACCCAGCCCTGCCGGGTGGTCGCGAGGAGCACGCCCAGTACTCCGGCGGCCAGGCCCAGCGACGCCGGGACCGAGGACACGAGCGCGTGGGCGCACAGACCGAACGCGGCACCGGCGAAGACGGCCGGGAAGATCCGTCCGCCCCGGAACCCGCAGGACGTCGCGACGATCAGCGCGGCCAGTTTCACCACGGCCATCAGTGCGTACCGGCCCGCCGAGTAGGCGTCGGGGTTCCGGGCGATCTCATCGACCTGGTCCAGGCCCTTGAACAGCGTGAGCGGCCCGCCCAGACAGCCCAGCAGGCCGAGGACGAGCCCGCCGACGGGCAGGGCGATCATGGGGTGGCGCAGGAGCGAGAACACCTTGTGGACGTAGGGGAAGACGTAGACCCCGGCCATGCCGAGTACAGCCGCTGCGGAGGCGATCACCAGCGCGGACAGCACATCGGCCCAGCCGGGATCACCGAGCGGGGGCATATCCAGGGCGAAACTCGGATGGCCGATCAGCGCCGTGGTGATCGAGCCCACCGAAGCCGCCGTCAGCGGCGCGAAGAGGTTGTCCCACAGCAATCCCTTCACCTGCCGTCCGGCGAGCGCCTCGGAGATGACCAGCGCCGCCGCGACCGGCGTACCGAACAGGGCGCCGATCGTCCCCGCCTCGGCCAGCATCACCCACAGCGCGCCGGGTGCCGCGGGCGCGAACCTGCGGCCAGCCCAGAACGCCAGCGCGACGTTGGTGGCGATGATCGGGTTCTCGGGGCCGAGGCTCGGGCCGCCCGCCAGCATCAGCGCGGTCGCCACCAGCAGTCCGGGCAGGATGAAGGGGGCCATCGGCTCCCCCTGGATCCCCACGGTGGCCGGGTCGGGCCCCGCGTGCCCCGGCGCCTTCCACACCACCAGACCGACCAGGATGCCCGTGGTGGTGAGCATGACGATCATCCAGAACGAGGAGTAGCCGCCGATGCCGAGCGCGTCCGGCAGGTTCGTCCAGAGAACGTCCTTGAGCTGGTCGGCCAGCTTGCTCACACCCACGTAGAGAAGGGCCGAGACAGCGCCGATGACCACGGACGGAAGGAACAGCGGCAGCAGAGTCCGCGCGGGCGTCGCCCGGGTGAGGGTCGGTCCCGGGGGAGCCGCTTCGTGGGTCACGGGCTCACCCTAAGCGCGCGAAACGGACATAACATCCCGAGCGTCGTCGCCGGATCAATCCCGGGCGTCGACGGCCGGACCCGTGGACTTCGGGCTTGCACCTCACGTCACGTCAGGCCTCATCGTGAAGGGCGTACCGAGGAAGGAGCGGAAGTGAGCTACTCAGTCGGCCAGGTCGCCGGGTTCGCCGGAGTCACGGTGCGCACGCTGCACCACTACGACGAGATCGGTCTGCTCGCGCCCGGCGAACGCAGCCATGCGGGTCATCGGCGCTACAACGACGCCGACCTCGACCGGCTGCAGCAGATCCTGTTCTACCGAGAGCTCGGCTTCCCGCTCGACGAGGTCGCCGCCCTGCTCGACGACCCGGAAGCGGACCCGCGCGCGCATCTGCGCCGCCAGCACGACCTGCTGACCGCCCGGATCGAGAAGCTGCAGAAGATGGCCGCGGCCGTGGAGCACGCCATGGAGGCACGCACGATGGGCATCAACCTCACGCCCGAGGAGAAGTTCGAGGTCTTCGGGGACAAGGACCCGGAGGCGCACGCGGAGGAGGCCGAGCGCCGCTGGGGCGGCACGGACACCTACGCCGAGTCGCAGCGCCGCACCGCCCGCTACACCAAGGACGACTGGAAGCGCATGCAGGCCGAGGTGGCCTCCTGGGGCGAGCGGTACGACGCCCTGATGGAGGCCGGGGAGCGACCGGACGGCGAGCGGGCCATGGACATGGCCGAGGATCACCGGCAGCACATCACCAAATGGTTCTACGCGTGCACCTACGAGATCCACCAGGGGCTCGGCGACATGTACGTCGCCGACGAGCGGTTCAAGGAGTTCTACGACTCCATGCGACCGGGGCTGGCCGAGCACCTGAGGGACGCGATCACCGCGAACGCCACCCGGCACCCCCGGGAAGCCTGATCCAGGGGGCGTCGTGACGTCGACGGGCGCCGGTCCGGCCGAGTGCCGCTCGCGTCGGCGATTCTGTCGGTACCAATGACCCGCGGGCGGTGCCGTCGGCATCGGTAAGGGGCGTCCGCCATTGCGGGCGCCCCTTACCGATGCGTGTTACTCCTTCGCCAGGACCACGGCCGTGCCGTACGCGCACACCTCGGTGCCCACGTCCGCCGCCTCCGACACGTCGAAGCGGAACATCAGCACGCCGTTGGCGCCACGCGCGCGTGCCTGGTCGACGAGCCGCTCCATGGCCTGGTTGCGGGTCGCCACGAGCGTCTTGGTGAGCCCCTTGAGCTCACCGCCGATCATCGACTTCAGGCCCGCGCCGATCTGGCTGCCCAGATGACGCGAGCGCACGGTGAGGCCGAAGACCTCACCGATGACCTGCTCGACGCGATGGCCGGGAACGTCGTTCGTCGTCACCACCAGGACGTCCGCGTGGGAACCCTGGCCGCCGCCGTATTCATCGATGCCCATGGTCCACAGCTTTGTCCCAGTCGTCGCACAGTGCATCCTGGAGTCACGGGTGGAACCTGGCGTGGACACATTGCGTTGATAGCTTTGGTCGGCCGTACAGGACCGCCGCACCTCCCTTCACCCCTCAGGAGCCCGGAACCGTGACGACGCTTGCCCTCGGTCCCAGCTGGCTGGATCCGAACACGCTCCTGGACAACTTCGGCATCTGGGGCCTGCTGCTGGTCGTCTTCGCCGAATCCGGCCTGCTCATCGGCTTCTTCCTGCCGGGCGACTCGCTGCTGTTCACGTGCGGTCTGCTGATCGCCACGGGCGCGATGGACTTCCCGTTGTGGGCGGCGATCCCGCTGATCTGTCTCGCGGCGGTCCTCGGAGACCAGGCCGGTTATCTCTTCGGCAAGAAGGTCGGGCCCTCGCTCTTCACCCGCCCGAACTCCCGCCTGTTCAAGCAGGAGAACGTGGTCAAGGCCAACGAGTTCTTCGAGAAGTACGGCCCCAAGTCCCTGGTGCTGGCCCGCTTCGTGCCCGTCGTGCGCACGTTCACGCCGATCATCGCCGGCGTCAGCGGCATGAAGTACCGCCCCTTCCTCACCTTCAATGTCATCGGCGGCGTGATGTGGGGCGCGGGCGTCACGCTGCTCGGCTCCTGGCTCGGCAAGATCGAGTTCGTCAACAAGAACATCGAGCTGATCCTGATCCTGATCGTGCTCGTCTCGGTGGTCCCGATCATGATCGAGTTCCTGCGCGCCCGTTCCCAGGCCAAGAAGAACCCGCCCCAGGAGCCCGTTCCGGCGCAGCCCGCGGCCGCCCACACCCGTTCCGCCGCGCCCGTCATGGACGACGCGACCAGGCCGCTGCGCGTGCCGCCGATGCACGAGGTCCAGGACCCGTCGTACGGCAGCCAGCGCCACGGCCAGTCGTACGGCGACCAGGGCCACGGCCAGTCGTACGGCGACCAGGGCCACGGCCAGTCGTACGGCGACCACGGGCAGGACCAGTCGTACGGGAACCAGGGGAACGACGCGTACGGGAACCAGGGCCAGGGCTACGGCCATCAGGGCAACGGCTACCCGCCCCAGCAGCAGTATCAGCAGACGTACCAGCAGCCGTACGGCTCGGACCAGGACTACGGCTACGACCAGCAGCAGTACGACCAGGGTTACCAGCAGGGCTACGACCAGGGCCAGGCCCACCCGCCGCAGCAGCACCCCCAGCAGCACCCCCAGCAGCACCCCCAGGGCCACCCGCAGCAGCGGTACGGCTCGGAGTACCCCTACGGCCAGGGCCCAACGCAGAACTGAGCCGCCCGCCCGGTCCTTCCTGGGGCCAGTCCTCCTGGGACCGGGCCTCCTGGGACCGGGCCTCCTGGGACCGGGCCTCAGAACCCGCGTGTCCGCTTGGCGGCCCGTCGCCCGCCGGCGGAGCCGCCCGGCAGGCGCAGGAACAGCCGCGAGATCTCCGAACCCAGGTTCACGCCGATCGCGATGGCCATGGCAAGGGCCGCCGCCTTGGTGAGCGACACCAAGCCCTTGTCGACCTCGTTCTGGGCGATCGACAGCAGCCCGAAATAGGTCGCCGAACCGGGCAGCAGGGGCCCGATCGCGGCCGTCGTGTACGGCAGCGCGGACGCGAACCGGTAGCGCGAGAGCAGCTGCCCGAAGAGACCCACCAGGCCCGCCGCGACGGCCGTGGAGGCGACCGGCGAGAGGCCGCCCGCGTAGTGCATCGCCCCGTACACCGACCAGGCCACGCCTCCGTTGAGGGTCACCGCGAGGACGGTGGATCGTTCCTGCTGGAGCAGGATCGCGAAGGTGAGCGACAGCAGCATGGACGCGGCGATCTGGATCAGCGGCCGCTCGGAGATGCTCAGCCCCGCGTCCGGGTTGAGCTGCGTGCCCAGCTTCACGCCGAAATAGAGCACCAGCAGGACGCCGGAGACGATCCCCACGAACAGGTACATGACTTCGAGCAGCCGCGCGGACGCGGTGATGTAGAAGCCGGTCAGCCCGTCCTGCACCCCCGCGACGAGCGCCCGCCCCGGCAGCAGCGCGAAGAGCCCACCGGTGATCACCGCGGAGGCGTTCACGTCGACGTGCGCCAGCGTGAGCGCGACCCCTATCGCGGCCGGCGGCATCGCGGCCACCGTGAACTGGTAGAACTCCGGCAGCCCGCGTCCCGCGCACAGCCACGCGAGCCGGTCGCCCAGCATCGCGCCGAGCGCCGCGGCGACGAACACGAGCGCGTCACCGCCGACGAGCACGGAGGCCGCACCCGCGAGCAGTCCGCCGGAGGCGGTCAGGACCCAGCCGGGATACGGGTGCCGGTTGCGCCGGATCTCCGCGAGCCGCCCGTAGGCCTCCTCCAGGGAGATCGCGGTCTCCGGGTCGCTCAGGTCGTCGACGAGCCGGTAGACGGCCGCCAGGCGCGTGTAGTCGGTGCCCCGGCGGCGCACGGTCCGTGACGCCGTCACCGGGTCGTCCACCAGGGACGGCTGGTGCGAGATCGACAGCAGGGTGAAGGTGACGGTCGGCTCGCAGCGGTCCAGCCCGTAGGAGCGACAGACCGCGAACATCGCCGTCTCCACGTCCTCGGCGCCCTCACCGCCCGCGAGCAGCAGTTCGCCGATGCGCAGGGTCAGGTCGAGGACGCGCGGGACGGCGGGCCCCGACTCGTCCTCCTTGTGCACAGGTTCGGGCGCGGGCCGCTCGGTCACCGGCATGCGCAGCATCGTGCGCATCCGGTCCTGCCACGGCGCGTCCTTGGTCAGGCTGACCAAGGGGATGCCGGTGGCCGGTGTGAAGGCGGGCGGCGCCTGCTTGGCGCTGTAGGTGCGTGGCGTGCTGAACGCCGAGCCTCCCTGCTCGGGCCCGGCGTGCTGGGGTGCGTCGAGACCCACGGGCAGCGCGAACTCCGATGTCGTCGACGACTCCTCGTCGGCCGCCGCTGGCCCCGGCGCCGCCACACCGGCGGGCGGGCTGAAAGCACTCCTCGCCTCGTCCGACTGCGGCTTGCGGTCTTCCGCTTCCGGGTCCGCCACCAACTCCAGCCTCGCCTTTCGCGTCCGTGTGGTTCTGCTTCTTGCCTTCCGTATGCCTCAGTATGCGTACGGACGCACGAACGGGCCGCGCGACCCCCATGGGGATCACGCGGCCCGTTCGGAAGCGGGGGAGGTCATCGACCGCCCACGGGGAGGTCAGTGACCGCCCGAGTCCTTGAAGCGCTTGTAGGAACGCTCGACCTCGGCCTCGGCCTCGGTGCGGCCGACCCAGTCGGCGCCCTCGACGGACTTGCCGGGCTCCAGGTCCTTGTAGACCTCGAAGAAGTGCTGGATCTCCAGGCGGTCGAACTCCGACACGTGGTGGATGTCGCGCAGGTGCTCCACACGCGGGTCGTGCGCCGGGACGCACAGCAGCTTGTCGTCGCCGCCGGCCTCGTCCGTCATACGGAACATGCCGATCGTGCGGCACTGGATGAGGCAACCCGGGAAGGTCGGCTCGTCCAGGATGACCAGGGCGTCCAGCGGGTCGCCGTCCTCGCCGAGAGTGTTCTCGACGAAGCCGTAGTCGGCCGGGTAGCTGGTCGAGGTGAAGAGTCGACGGTCCAGACGGATCCGACCGGTCTCGTGGTCCACCTCGTACTTGTTCCGTGAACCCTTCGGAATCTCGATCGTGACGTCGAACTCCACCGGTGGCTCCTCCATGATCAGCACATAGTTCTGGTGATTAAGTGTCCCTCACGCAGGTGGGTGATCGCGAAAGGGGCTGGTGGTCGTGCCAGAGCTGAGGGCTTGGCGGGCTGCGAGACCGCATGTGGTGCGGGTCGCGCGGATGGTGAAACCGCATGTGGCGCGGGTCACCCGAGCCGTGCGGCCACGTGCCGTGCGATTGACGACACCGCAGCTCACAGCCGTCGCGGCCACCGTGGGCCTGGCCCTGGCGGCCGGGGCGGCGACCGTGGCCGGTCCTTGGGACTCCACCGGCCAGCGTACGGCCGAGCGGGACTGGGCCGCATCGCGGGCGCCCGAGGGTGGCACAGATCACGCACGTAAATCCGGTACGCCCCGAACGTCACCCCGGCCCGCCCCCAGCGCCGCCTCCGTACTGACCGGACTCGGCGGCTCGGCGAGCGCCGTGCCCGCGCCCGCCGAGAAGGCTCTCGCGAACGTCCTCGACCCGCTGCTGGCCAACCCCGTCCTCGGCGCCGTGCGCACCGCCGTCGTGGTCGACGTGGCGACCGGCGAGCGGCTCTACGGCAAGGGCGCCGACCAGGTCCAGACACCGGCCTCCACCACGAAGATCGCCACCGCGGTCGCCGCCCTCACGGCCTCGGGCCCCGACCACCGCATCGTGACGCGTACGGCCCTGGAGCCCGACACCAAGGAGGTCGTGCTCGTCGGCGGCGGCGACCCGACTCTGACCGCCCGCAAGCCCGCGGACGGCTGGGCGGACCTGAGCACCCTCGCCCAGGACACGGCCACCGCCCTGAAGGCCCGTCACATGAACCACGTGACGCTCTCCTACGACACCTCGCTGTACTCCGGCCCCGACCTTCACCCCATCGGAGTCAACGAGAACATCGCGAAGGTCACCGCCCTGATGGCCGACGAGGGCCGCCTGGACGACACGACCAGCGGACCGGCCGGGCGCGCCCTGGACCCGGCGGCGGACGCCGCGCGCAAGTTCGCGGACCTGCTCCACGATCACGGCATCACCACGACCTCGCCCGGCCCCTCGAAGGCGACCAGCCGCTCCCAGGCCCTCGCCTCCGTCTCCTCGCCGCCGCTGTCCGCCCTGGTAGAGCGGATGCTGACCAACAGTGACAACGACATCGCGGAGGCCCTGGCCCGCCAGGTCGCCCTCGCCACCGGTGAGGAACCCAGCTTCGACGGGGACGCGAAGGCGATCCGCGCCCAGCTGAAGAAGCTCGGACTCCCGCTGTCCGGGGCGCAGTTCGCGGACGGCAGCGGCCTGAACCGCGCCGACAAGCTCTCCGCCGACCTGCTCACCGCCCTGCTGGCCAAGGCGGGCGACCCGGCCCACCCCGAACTCCGTTCGGTCCTCACCGGCCTGCCCGTCGCCGGTTTCACCGGCACCCTCAGCACCCGTTACACCGACGCGCCCACCGCCACCGGCGTCGTCCGCGCCAAGACCGGCACCCTGACGGGCGTCAACACCCTCGCCGGCACCGTCGTCGACAAGGACGGCCGTCTGCTGGCTTTCGCCTTCCTGACCTCGGACGCCGCCCACCCCCCGAACCCCCTGGAGGCGCGGGCCGCGTTGGACCACACGGCGACGGCCTTGGTGGCGTGCGGCTGCCGCTAGCCGCACACGAACGGACACCTCCCGCCCCGCCCGGCCCGCGGGCTCCAGAAGCACCACCAGCCCCTCGGCCGGGGCGCATCCGGCGCCGTACCCCTAACCGCAGCCGGACCCGCTCACGTACGGTTGACGCATGACGAGCATCGGTGGTGCTGCATCTACTGGGATGGTCGACTGGAATCTCGCGGTGGCGACCGCGACCCGGCTCGTACGGCCGGGACCCGAGGTGAGCCGCGACGAGGCCAGGGCCATCGTCGCGGAGCTGCGCCGACACGCGAAGGCCTCGGAGGAGCACGTCCGGGGCTTTACTCGTATGGGTGACGACATCGTCCACGACACCCCCGTCCTCGTCGTCGACCGCCCCGGCTGGGTCCGGGCGAACGTCGCCGGGTTCCGGGAGATCCTCAAGCCCCTTCTGGACAAGATGCAGGAACGGCGCGGGAACACCCCGGGCGGAGCCGTCCTCGGCGCCGTCGGCGGCAAGGTCACCGGCGTCGAGCTGGGCATGCTGCTGTCGTTCCTGTCGTCGAGGGTCCTCGGGCAGTACGAGACGTTCGCGCCCGCGACCAGGGACCTGCCCGCCGGGGCGCCCTCCGGCTCGGGCAACGGCGGTGGCAGGCTGTTGCTGGTCGCCCCGAACATCGTGCACGTGGAGCGCGAACTCGACGTCCAGCCGCACGACTTCCGTCTGTGGGTGTGCCTCCACGAGGAGACGCACCGAACCCAGTTCACGGCCGTGCCCTGGCTGCGCGACCACCTCGAGGGCGAAATCCAGTCGTTCTTGGCGGAGACCGAGGTCGACCCCATGACCGTCCTGGAACGCATCAGGGAGGCCGCCCAGTCGCTCTCCGGCTCCCGCCCCGACACCGAGGAGGACGACGGCGGACGTTCCCTCGTGGAAATCGTGCAGACGCCCGCCCAGCGGGAGATCCTCGGCCGGCTCACCGCCGTGATGTCCCTCCTGGAGGGACACGCCGACTTCGTGATGGACGGCGTAGGGCCCGCCGTGGTCCCCTCCGTCGCCGAGATCCGCGAGAAATTCCAGCAGCGCCGCGCCAAGGGCGCCTCCCGCCTGGACCTGGCCCTGCGCAAACTGCTCGGCCTGGACGCCAAGCTCAGGCAGTACAAGGACGGCGAGCGGTTCGTACGGGCGGTCGTCGGCGAGGTCGGCATGGACGGCTTCAACCGTGTGTGGACCTCCCCGAACACTCTCCCGACCAAGGCGGAGATCGCCAAACCGGCGGACTGGGTCGCGCGGGTGCACCGCAAGACGGAGTCGTGAACCCTACGGGACGGTCGTGAAACGAATCCGGCCGATGGCAGGCAAACGCCCCTGCTGTCACCCGTCCGAGGGACCGTGGAGCATGGGTAGGCGTGCAATGCTCGGGGAACGCCCCGGTTCTGTCACCATCGACACACTCTGAGTGACCGATCCCGGGCTAACCCCCCGAAAACTTCATGAAGGGAACCGGACATGGGTCCCCATCCTGCGGTCGCGGCGATACGCCTGGCGGTCCGCCGCGTACTCCACGACATCCTCACCGACCAACCGCCCGCCCCCGACACCCGGCGTACGCCCGCACGCGGTGCCGCGCGCCCCTGCGCGCCCGACGCGGAGCGCGTCCCCGCCCCCGGAACACGGCGCAGCATGACCGCGCCCGCACGGGCCCCGCATGACCGGCCCGCCGCGAACTCCCGGCGCCTGCCGGGCGAGGACGGGGCCCCGGCGCCGCTCGTGCTCGTCGCCTGCTCCGGCGGCGCCGACTCCATGGCGCTCGCCTCCGCCCTCGCCTTCGAAGCCCCGAAACTCGGCATCCGCGCCGGTGGCATCACCGTCGATCACGGTCTGCAGCCCGGCTCCGACCTGCGCGCCGACGAAGTCGTGGTGCGCCTCACCGAGCTGGGGCTCGCCCCGGCCGAGTCCATCGCCGTCACCGTCGGCCGCGACGGGGGCCCCGAGGCCGCCGCCCGCGACGCCCGGTACGCCGCCCTGGACTCCGCCGCCGAGCGCCACGGCGCCTCCGCGATCCTCCTCGGCCACACCCGCGACGATCAGGCAGAGACGGTCCTGCTCGGCCTCGCCCGCGGCTCCGGCATCCGCTCGCTGTCCGGAATGGCCGCGGTCTCGGGGGCCGACGGCCGTTACCGCCGTCCCTTCCTGCACCTGGACCGGCAGACCGCCCGCAAGGCGTGCATGGTCCAGTCGCTGCCCGTCTGGGACGACCCGCACAACGCCGATCCGGCCTACACCCGCTCCCGGCTCCGCCACGAGGGCCTGCCCGCCCTGGAGAAGGCACTCGGCAAAGGAGTCGTCGAGGCACTCGCCCGTACGGCCCAGCTCTCCCGGGACGATGCCGACGCCCTCGACGCGTGGGCCAGCCAGGCGGAGGCGTCCGTACGCGACGCGGCCGGCCTCCTGGAGTGCGCCAAGCTCTACGCCCTGCCACCCGCCGTACGCCGCCGGATCCTGCGCCGTGCGGCCATCGAGGCGGGCGCTCCGGCGGGTTCGCTGTTCGCCCGCCACATCGAGGAAATCGACCGCTTGATCACCGGATGGCGCGGTCAGGGGGCCATCAATCTCCCGGGCAAAGTCGTCGCTCAGCGCCAGGGTGGCAGACTGGTGATTCGGCAAGGCTGAAACCGGACCCTGCACCGGGGCCGCTCGCGCGGCTCCCCGGGACCCCTTCACTCGGGTCGCGGGTGGTCCGAGCGGCCGCGACGGTGAGCCGTAAGGGGACCGCCGCCAGTGACACGGGCGCCCTGAAGGTGAACGAGCCCAAAAAAGTGGGACGGACGACCGAAAGTGATGCGGGTGGACGCGAAAGACATGGGCACCGACCTCAAGTCGGTGCTCATCACCAAGGAAGAGATCGACGCGAAGCTGGTTGAGCTGGCCGCGAAGATCGACGCGGAGTACGCGGGCAAGGACCTGCTGATCGTCGGAGTGCTCAAGGGCGCCGTGATGGTCATGGCGGACCTCGCGCGTGCGCTGTCCACCCCCGTCACCATGGACTGGATGGCCGTGTCGTCTTACGGCGCGGGCACCCAGTCCTCCGGCGTGGTGCGGATCCTCAAGGACCTCGACACCGACATCAAGGGCAAGCACGTCCTGATCGTCGAGGACATCATCGACTCCGGGCTGACCCTGTCCTGGCTGATCTCCAACCTCGGCTCCCGCGAGCCCGCCTCGCTCAAGGTGTGCACGCTGCTGCGCAAGCCGGACGCGGCGAAGGTCGCGATCGACGTGGAGTGGGTGGGCTTCGACATCCCGAACGAGTTCGTCATCGGGTACGGCCTGGACTACGCCGAGAAGTACCGCAATCTCCCGTTCGTCGGTACGCTCGCGCCTCACGTCTACGGCGGCTGAACGCCCTCTTCCTGAGGGCGCCTCAGTCCTTCCAAGACGTTCGGGAACCCCAGCGGGTTTCGCGGCGTTGGAGCATGCGTGGACGGGATTGCCAGCAGTCCCCTGCGGCTTCGGGTGACAATGCTGGGGTACCGTCCGAAGAACAGTCTTTATCAAACTCACTATGGCAGGAGGGACGGGGCGGCACCGCTCCGTATGGATGGACGTGAAGCGATACTTCCGTGGGCCGGTCATGTGGATCGTGCTGGCCGTCCTTGCCGTGGTCGTGTTGATGCAGGTCGTCGGTTCGTCCGGCGGCTACAAGACGGTGGACACCGGCCAGGTCGTCCGGGCGATCAACGACAACAAGGCCCAGTCAGCCAAGATCACCACTGGCGACGAGCAGGTCATCAAAGTCTCGCTGAAGGACGGCGAGAAGGTTGACGGCAGCTCGAAGATCCAGGCGAGCTACATCGGCGACCAGGGCGTGGCCCTGGCCAATACACTGCAGGACAAGTACCAGAACAAGCAGATTCCGGACGGCTACACGGTCTCGCCGTCCAAGCAGAACCCCTTCGTGGGCATCCTGCTGTCTCTGCTGCCCTTCGTCCTCATCGTCGTCGTCTTCCTGTTCCTGATGAACCAGATGCAGGGTGGCGGCTCCCGGGTCATGAACTTCGGGAAGTCCAAGGCGAAGCTCATCACCAAGGACACCCCGAAGACGACGTTCTCGGACGTCGCGGGCTCGGACGAGGCCGTCGAGGAGCTCCAGGAGATCAAGGAGTTCCTCCAGGAGCCGGCGAAGTTCCAGGCCGTCGGCGCGAAGATCCCGAAGGGTGTCCTGCTGTACGGGCCTCCCGGTACGGGCAAGACGCTCCTCGCGCGGGCCGTCGCGGGCGAAGCCGGCGTTCCCTTCTACTCGATCTCGGGTTCCGACTTCGTCGAGATGTTCGTCGGTGTCGGTGCCTCCCGAGTCCGTGACCTGTTCGAGCAGGCCAAGGCGAACGCTCCGGCGATCGTCTTCGTCGACGAGATCGACGCGGTCGGCCGCCATCGCGGCGCCGGCCTCGGCGGTGGTCACGACGAGCGCGAGCAGACCCTCAACCAGCTGCTCGTCGAGATGGACGGCTTCGACGTGAAGGGCGGCGTCATCCTGATCGCGGCCACGAACCGGCCCGACATCCTCGACCCGGCCCTCCTGCGCCCCGGCCGCTTCGACCGCCAGATCGCGGTCGACCGCCCGGACATGCAGGGCCGTCTGGAGATCCTCAAGGTTCACCAGAAGGGCAAGCCGGTCGCTCCGGACGTCGACCTGTCCGCGGTGGCGCGTCGGACCCCCGGCTTCACGGGCGCCGACCTGGCGAACGTGCTGAACGAGGCGGCGCTGCTCACCGCGCGCGCCAACGGGAAGCTTGTCGACAACAACATGCTGGACGAGGCGATCGACCGCGTGGTCGCGGGCCCGCAGAAGCGGACCAGGATCATGTCGGACAAGGAAAAGAAGATCACCGCGTACCACGAGGGCGGACACGCCCTGGTCGCGGCGGCTTCCCCGAACTCCGACCCGGTCCACAAGATCACGATCTTGTCGCGTGGTCGTGCCCTCGGCTACACGATGGTCCTGCCGGACGAGGACAGGTACTCCACCACGCGCAACGAGATGCTGGACCAGCTCGCGTACATGCTGGGCGGCCGCGCTGCCGAGGAGCTCGTCTTCCACGACCCGACCACGGGTGCCGCGAACGACATCGAGAAGGCCACGGCCACCGCTCGCGCGATGGTCACGCAGTACGGCATGACCGAGCGTCTCGGCGCGATCAAGTTCGGCGGCGACAACACCGAGCCCTTCCTGGGCCGGGAGATGTCGCACCCGCGCGACTACTCGGAAGAGGTCGCCGCGCTCGTCGACGAAGAGGTCAAGAAGCTCATCGAGAACGCGCATAACGAGGCCTGGGAAATCCTGGTCGAGAACCGCGACGTCCTCGACGCGCTGGTGCTCCAGCTGTTGGAGAAGGAGACGCTGAGCAAGGAGCAGATCGCCGAGGTCTTCGCTCCCATCGTCAAGCGCCCGGCCCGCCCCGCGTGGACCGGCTCCTCCCGTCGTGCGCCGTCCACCCGCCCGCCGGTGCTCTCCCCCAAGGAGCTGTCACTGACGAACGGGGCGAACGGCTCGGCGGCGGCCATCGCCACCGCGACGGAGTCCGTCCCGGCGACGGAGGCGGCCCCGGAGGACCGCACCGAGAGCTGACATCGCTCGGCTCCGGGCGGCCTCACCAGGCCCGGAATGGATGCCGCGCCCCCCAGGTTCTAGCCTGGGGGGCGCGGCATTTTCGTGTGCCCGCACCTTTTGGACGCGTCGAGGCACGCACAGGATCCACAGGAACGAGGACCAGATGACCGACCCCGTGACGCTGGACGGTGAGGGCGTGATCGGCGAGTTCGACGAGAAGCGTGCCGAGAACGCCGTACGAGAGCTCCTGATCGCGGTCGGCGAGGACCCGGACCGCGAGGGCCTCAGGGAGACGCCGGGACGGGTGGCGCGGGCGTACAAGGAGATATTCGCGGGCCTGTGGCAGCAGCCGGAGGACGTGCTGACGACGACGTTCGACCTGGGACACGACGAGATGGTCCTGGTGAAGGACATCGAAGTGTTCAGTACCTGTGAGCATCACCTGGTCCCCTTCAGGGGGGTCGCGCACGTCGGCTACATCCCGGCCACCAGCGGCAAGATCACCGGCCTGTCCAAGCTGGCCCGCCTCGTCGACGTCTATGCCCGGCGCCCCCAGGTGCAGGAGCGGCTGACGACACAGATCGCCGACTCCCTGATGGAGATCCTGGAGCCGCGCGGCGTGATCGTGGTCGTCGAGTGCGAGCACATGTGCATGTCCATGCGCGGCATCCGCAAGCCGGGCGCGAAGACCATCACGTCGGCGGTGCGCGGACAGCTGCGCGACGCGGCGACGCGCAACGAGGCGATGAGCCTCATCATGGCCCGCTAGGAACTGATACGCGGAACGGACACCGACGCACGCGGGCCGGCCTCGGGCTGTGGGGCCCGCCTCGGGCCGCGAGGCCCGTCGCCGTGCTATGCCACCGGAGCGGCCCCGCCGTGGTGTTCGTCGTCGTCCTCGGGGAGCTTGCAGACGCGCTCCAGGAAGAAGGCGGCCGCTATCACGCCGATTCCGGCGATGACGGAGAGGCCGGCGTAGATGGCCTGGTCGCGGCGGGCGGGGACCTCCAGCGATTCCAGGAGGAAGACGCCGGTGCCGCCGTACATCCCTGCCACCAGGGCGGCCACCAGGGCGCTCGCCTGACCGAAGACGACCGCGCGGGCGGCCATCAGCGGATCGACGCCCTTGGCGCCCGGGCGGCGCTCGCGCTGCGCCTTGAGACGGGCGCGCAGCGACAGGGCCGTCGCGAGGAGGACGATCGCGATCAGGGCGAGGACGATGGGCGCGGCCAGCGGGACCCGGGGCAGCGTGCCCACCGCGTTCCACAGGCGGGCGCCCGCCCAGGACAACACTCCGGCCACCACGAACACGGCAGCCAGTGTCCTGATACGCAGCTCTTTCACGTTGCCCCTTCGGTAGCCCGCCTGCGGCCGACTCCCGTGTCGGGCCGGCCTGTGGTCGTCTTGACCTTAACGACTACTCGGGCAGCCGGAGTTCCAGGTCGGTGCGGGCCGCGACACCGTCGCTCGTGACCGCCGCGAGGAGCTGGGCCACGGCGCCGTGGCCGGGGAGCTGTGCCTCGGGATCCACGTCGTGCCAGGGGGCGAGGACGAAGGCCCGCTCGTGGGCGCGCGGGTGAGGGAGGGTCAGCACCGGGTCGTCGGAGACGACATCGGCGTACGCCACGATGTCCACGTCGATCGTGCGCGGGCCCCAGCGCTCGTCCCGTACCCGGTGGAAGGCCTCCTCGACCGCGTGGGCCCGCTCCAGGAGCGAGGACGGCGGGAGGGTGGTCCTGAGCACCACGACCGCGTTGAAGTACGAGGGCTGGCTGCCCGGTTCGACGCCCCACGGCTCCGTCTCGTAGACGGGGGAGACCGCCTTGACCCGGACGCCGGGGGTGTCCTCCAGGGCGTCGATGGCGCCCTGGATGGTCTCCAGACGGTTGCCCAGGTTCGAACCGAGGGAGATCACCGCGCGGCGGGGGTTGGACAGGGTCGTGTCGGCGGCGTCCACCCGCTCGACCACGGAGGCGGGCACCGGCTGGACGGTCGGGTCGCTCTGACCCTCGATGAAGGACGCGGTCATACTCGGCTCCGGATGATCGTGACGGTCACGTCGTCGAAGGGGACCGTGATGGGCGCGTCCGGTTTGTGGACGCAGACCTCGACCTCCTGGACACCGTCGTGCTTGAGACACGTCTGGGCGATGCGCTCGGCGAGCGTCTCGATGAGATCGACCGGCTCGCCCTCGACCACGGCGACGACCTCTTCCGCCACGATGCCGTAGTGCACGGTCTTCGACAGGTCGTCGTCGGCCGCGGCCGGCCGGGTGTCCAGGCCCAGCGTCAGGTCCACGATGAAGGTCTGGCCCTCCTCGCGCTCCTTCTGGAAGACGCCGTGGTGCCCGCGGGCCTTGAGGCCGCGCAGCGCGACACGATCCACGCGAATCACTCCTGCAATCGTCGGTGACGGCCGTCATGCGCCGACTGCGGTCTGCGCACCGGCCTCAAACGAATCTACCTGCGGGCACTGACAACGCTCGCCCACGGGGAGTGGCGCCCCGGTGAAGGCCACGAGGCTTCACCGGGCGTTTCCCCTGGGGAACGCCGCGGCTCACGGGTTGGTAGCCGTCCCTACCCCGGGTCGGCGGTTCCAATCGCCTGTTGGTCCCTGCGGGCCGCATACCCACTCAACCGGCGGTGTCCTCGTCCTCTTCCTCGCCGGACTCGGCCAGTACGGGTGAGGCGTGGTGGGACCAGAGTTTCCAGCCGTCGGCGGTACGGCGGAACACGTTCGTGGCGACGACCAGCTGGCCGACGAGCGGGCCGAGCTCGTCGCCGCCGTCGGGGGCGGGGCCGCCGCTGAGGATGTTCTCGGTGCAGGTGACCAGGGCCGTGTCGCCGGACACGGAGACGCGCACGTCGGTGAGGAAGAACTGGATGTACTCCGTGTTCGCCATGATCAGCGCGTACGAGCGGAGAACCTCGCCGCGGCCGTTGAGGACGGGCCAGCCGGGGTGGACGCAGGAGACGACCGCGCCCTCGCCCTCGAAGTCGTCGTCGGACGTGTCCAGCGGGGCCAGCCACAGGGAAGACAGTTCCTCGAAGTCGCCCCGCTCCATCGCCTCGTAGAACGCCGTGTTGGCGAGTTCGACCTGTTCGACGTCGGTACGCGGTGTGCTCACCGGGCTCCCTCTGCGGCCGGACCGCCGGCGGCACCCGATGCCCCGCCGGTCCGGGCACCCTCGACGGCGCGGGCGACCCGTACGGCGTCGGCGGTGGCCCGTACCTCGTGCACGCGGACCGCCCAGGCGCCCTGCTGGGCGGCGATCGCCGAGACGGCGGCGGTCGCGGCGTCGCGCTCGCGCGCGGGAGGCGGGGCGCCCTCGGGGCCGGCCAGGACGCGGCCGAGGAAACGCTTGCGGGAGGCGGCGACCAGCAGGGGGTGGCCGAGGGCGCGGAGGCGGTCGAGGTGGGCGAGGAGGGCCAGGTCGTGCTCGGGGTCCTTGGAGAAGCCGAGACCGGGGTCGACGACGACGCGGTCGGGGGCGATGCCGCCCGCCAGAACGGCCTCCACGCGCGCGTGCAGTTCGTCGAGGACCTCGGAGACCACGTCCTCGTACGTCCCCTGGACGTTCCCGCCCGCCAGGAAGCCGCGCCAGTGCATGACCACGAAGGGGGCGCCCGCGGCCGCGACGGCCGGGATCATCGCGGGGTCGGCGAGGCCGCCGCTGACGTCGTTGACGAGGGCGGCGCCCGCGGCGAGGGACTGCTCGGCGACGGAGGCCCGCATGGTGTCCACGGAGACGGTGACGCCCTCGGAGGCGAGGCCGCGGACGACGGGGATGACGCGCTTGAGCTCCTCCGCCTCGTCGACGCGGGTGGCTCCGGGACGGGTGGACTCGCCGCCCACGTCCACGAGGTCGGCGCCCTCGGCCACCAGGCCGAGGCCGTGCTTGACCGCGGCCGTCGTGTCGAACCAGCGGCCGCCGTCGGAGAAGGAATCGGGGGTGACGTTCACGACCCCCATGACCGCGCAGCGGTCCCATGTCGGCAGTCCCGCGACTCGGCCGCGCCCGCGCTCATTACTCATACGTCCAGCCTAGGCCTCCTGCGGGAGGCCTCATCGTCCCCTGCCGGTCTCCGTGGTTCCCGGTACGCGGGTGCGCATGTCTCCCGCCGGGGCCTCGCGCCGGGACCCTCGGCCACTCGCGGCCCGTTTCCCGCCTGCCGCCTGCCGCCTGCCGCCTGCCGCCTGCCGCCTGCCGCACGCCTGCCCCGCCGCCCGCCCGGCCCGTCGGCCGGCCGAGACAGGCGGCGCCCCCCCGTGCGGCGCAGTGGCCGAGAGGCACCGCTCCGGGGCACCACCCGGCACACCGGCTACGCGGCTCTCATGTCCCGCTCCGCCACCGTGTGCGCGCAGGGACGCGGGGCCCGTGTGCGGCGGCGCAGTATCCGGGGCAGGGCGAGGTTCACGAAGCCCTCTGCCTGCATGGCGGCGAGGCCGATGCGGGGGAGGTCGCGGGAGGCGGCGTAGACGACGAAGCGCGGCTCCCAGCGCGGGTGGAACTTGGCGTTGAACTTGTACAGCGACTCGATCTGGAACCAGCGGGACAGGAAGACCAGCAGTCCGCGCCAGGCGCGCAGCACGGGCCCGGCGCCGATCTTCTCGCCGCGGGCGAGCGCCGAGCGGAACATCGCGAAGTTGAGCGAGATCCGCTCGATGCCGAGGCGGGGCGACGCCTGGAGCGCAGCCACGATGAGGAGTTCGTTCATACCGGGGTCGGCCGCGCGGTCGCGGCGCATGAGGTCGAGCGACACGCCGTCCGCGCCCCACGGGACGAAGTGCAGGACGGCCTTCAGGTCGCCGTACGGGCCGGGCCGGTCGTCGGCCTTGTGCGCGGTGGCGATCAGGCAGTCGCCGTCGGACGGGTCGCCGATACGGCCGAGCGCCATGGAGAAACCGCGCTCGGTGTCGGTGCCGCGCCAGTCCTCCGCGGCGCGCCGTATCCGGTCCAGTTCGCCTTCGCCGAGGTCACGGATGCGCCGTACCCGGGTCTCGTAGCCAGCGCGCTCGATGCGCTTGACCATCTGGCGCACGTTCCGCATCGCGCGCCCGGAGAGGGAGAAATCCGCGACATCCACCACCGCCTCGTCTCCCAGTTCGAGGGCGTCGAGGCCGGTTTCGCGGGTCCACACCTCGCCGCCGGTCTCGGAGCAGCCCATGACGGCGGGCGTCCAGGAGTGCGCCCTGGCCTCGTCCATGAAGCGCTCGATCGCGCCGGGCCAGGCCTCCACGTCGCCTATGGGGTCACCGCTGGCGAGCATCACCCCGGAGATGACCCGGTAGGTGACGGCCGCCTTGCCGCTCGGCGAGAAGACCACCGCCTTGTCGCGGCGGAGCGCGAAGTGGCCGAGGGAGTCGCGGCCGCCGTGCTTGTCCAGGAGAACGCGCAGCCGGACCTCGTCGTCCTCCGTGAGACGCGCGGCGGGGTGCTCGGGCCGGAAGGCGAGGTAGATGGTGGTGACGGCGGTGAGCCAGCCGAGCGCGCCGAGGGAGAAGGCGACGGTCCAGGAGGTGGGGCCGGCGTAGTCCACGGGGCCTTCGAAGCCGACCAGGCCGTACAGGACGTGGCTGATGCGGTCGGCCAGGCTCGGGTCGCCGATCATGCGGTCCTCGTGGACGCTGACGATGACGAGTCCAAGGACGAGGGAACCGGCGCCCATGAGAACGAAGTTGGCGAGCGCGCGCCAGCGGCTGCGTGGATCGGGCAGCGCCGCGAACTCGTCGCGGTTGCGCAGCAGTGGTGCGAGCAGCGCGGCCGAGATGACGACGCCGATCACCGAGTGGCGGTACGCGAACTGCGCGACGGCACCCGCCGGGAGCAGTACGACAGCGGCGCGCCAGGCCCGGCGTTTGCGGCGGCGCAGCCCGTGGGCGAGCAGCAGCAGGAGCACCCCGGCGCTCAGCGACAGCGCCGCGGCGAAGGGTCCGAACGCGCCGGGCAGCACCTCGGCCAGGGCGTGCATACGGCTGTGACGGAAGCGCGGGAAGACGCCCGCGGCGATGTCCAGGAGGCCTACGAGCGTGCAGGCCCTGGCGACCAGGGCGGGGACGGCCTCCGGGCTCGGACCGCGGAGTATGCGCCGCGTCCGACCTGTTCGGCCTGGAACCCCACCCGACAATTCCCCATCTACCCTGACAGACATCGCATCCCGTGGTTCGGCGAGAGACCTTGAATCCGGTGCCATTCCGGCATCCGGCGACATTGCGCCCTCTAGGACGGTGTCTTGGGGAGACAGGTTCACTCCCTTCCGGAAAGCCGGTTCAAAAGGCAAGGAAAGTCCAGGGCAAGGCCTCGCCAAGGAGCGGGACGGACCCGGACGGAAAGCGCAGGCGGAACAGCCCATGGGTCTCACAAGCAACAAGGTGCTGGCATTGGTGGTCCTGCTCGCCGTGCTGCTGTTCATCGGCACGGTGTGGTGGTGGCCGCGGCTCGCCCGGCGCACCTGGTGGTCCGTCAGCGGACGTGTGGGGCTGCTCCTGGCCACTCAGGTGATGTTGTTCGCCTCGATCGGACTGTCCGCCAACCAGGCGTTCGGGTTCTACGCCAGCTGGGCGGATCTCCTGGGCCGGGAGAAGGGCGAGGGTGTGGTCGTCGACCACAACGGCGCGGGCGGTCCGAACGGCGGCCCCCTCCAGGTGGTGGACACAGAGGAGGTGGCCGTCTCGGGCGGGGGCCGGCTGCAGACCGGTGGCCAGATCCAGAAGATCGACATCGTCGGCACCACGACCCACATCGCCACGCCGGCGTACGTCTACCTGCCGCCGGAGTACTTCCAGCCGCAGTACCGCACCCGTACCTTCCCGGCCGTCACCGTGCTGACCGGCTATCCCGGCACCGCCAAGGCGCTCATCACGGCCCTGCACTTCCCGCAGACGGAGAATCGTTTGGTCAGGAACGCCAGGAGCCAGCCGATGATCCTGGTCATGCTGCGGCCGACCGTCGCTCCCCCGCGGGACACGGAGTGCATGGACATCCCCGGCGGTCCGCAGACCGAGTCCTTCTTCGCCAAGGACCTCCCCGACGCCGTGTCGGCCCACTACAGGGTGGGCAGGAAGCCCGGGAGCTGGGGCGTCATCGGTGACTCGACGGGCGGCTACTGCGCTCTGAAGCTCGCCGTCCACCACCCCGGGGTGTACGCCGCCGGCGCCGGCCTGTCGCCGTACTACAAGGCGCCGATCGACCGCACGACGGGCGACCTCTTCCGCGGCGACAAGGCACTGCGCCAGGCCGCCGACCTGCGCTGGTACCTGAAGCACAAGCCCGCGCCCGACACCTCGCTCCTCGTCACCAGCAGCAAGGTGGGCGAATCCAACTACAAGGCCACGCTGGGCTTCATAGACCTGGTGAAGTCCAAGAGGCTCACCAGGATCTCGTCGATCATCCTCGACAGCGGCGGCCACAACTTCAACACCTGGCGGCGGGAGATCCCGGGGACACTGCAGTGGATCAGCGGGCGGCTGAGCGACCGCTGACGGGTGCCGCGCCGGGGTCGTGCCGTCCGAGGGCATGACGCGCCGGGGCCGTGTCGGCTGAAGGGCCGTGCGGTGCCCGGCCGTGTCGCGCCGTGTCGTCCGAAGGCGCGGCGGAGACCGGTCGTGTCGGGCCGTGTCGTCCCGTGTCGTGCCGAGGGGACGAATTAGGGTGCTCGGTACGGAGAAATGTCGCCCCTCGGGGAAATGTCGCGCCTCAATGATTCCGATTCGGTGAACCGTCCGGAGCCGGCGGAATTGATCGAGGAGCGGCGTGACCGGCGGGCGTGCCGGGCCTTGTGGGACAAGCGGTGTGCCCTGTAGGCGCCTGGTACAGGACAAAGGCTCCGGGGTGACTGGGTTTTTACCGTGCGGGGCACCAAGATTCGCCTACGCGCGGTAAGTTTCTGGCCATGCCACGTGGACGCCACCGCCATTCCCCGCCCTTGCACAGGGTGCTGCCTCCTTCGGCGATCGCCGGCGTGTCGCTCGTCTGCGCCGTAGGGCCCTGGCTGTTCACGGATGCGTTCGCGCTCCGTGTCCTGGCCGCGGGTGCCGCGGTGACGGCGGTCGCCGGCGCGGTCGTCATGCGCCGCTGGGACACCTCGGCGGGTAAACGCGTCGCCGACCTCACGCGCGCGCGGGCGAGCGACGAGTGGCGTCATGAGGAGCGCGTCGCCGAACTGGAGACAGACCTCGACGAGTCGCGCGAACTGCGCGTCAAGCTGGAGCAGAAGCTGCGCGCCAAGCGCACCGAACTGGCCGGCCTGCGCAATGAACACGCGGCGCTGCTGCGGCGGTACGCCACGGCGGAGACGGAGCGGGCGACTGCTCTGGAGGGGCGTCGGCAGCTCGCCATAGAGGCGTCGGTGCCGGCACGCGCCCTGCCTGCCGCGCGGACGGCTCCGGATGCGGTGGAGACTCCGGAATCCCCCGATATGCCGGAATCCCCCGAGACGCCGGAATCCCCCGAGACGCCGGATTCCCCCGAGACGCCGGATTCCCCCGAGACGCCGGATTCCCCCGACACGCCGGATTCCCCGGACGCGGCGGACCTCTCCGACGCGGTGGGCTCGCCGGACACGCCCGAGGCGGTCGAGACGTCCGAGGAACCGGACGAGGCTGAGGAGCCCGAGGAGTCCCGGGAGTCCGAGGAGTCCGAGGGCGCGGTGTCGGCGTCCGGGAGCGGGACGGAGGCCATCGAGGCCTTCATTGCGGCCGACGACGACACGGCTCCTCTGGACGCGGACGCGGAGGTGCCGACGGAGGCCGGGACCGACGAGTCTCCCGAGGTCTTCTCTCCGGTCGGGTCGTCGCTCTTCCTGCGGGCCGGAGCGGCGTTGAGCCGGACAGCGGGCAGTGCTCAAGACGCGGAAGGCGCCCAGGCCGAGGGCGCCCAGGCCGAAGGCGTCATGGCCGGGGCGGTCTCGACGTCCGTGGCCTTGGCGCTGCTGGACGCGCGCCCCGATGCGGCTGTCGCTCCCGAGGACGCCGTTCCGGCTGCCGACCCCGACGCCGACCCGGCGACGGCCGAGTCCCTGACCCGTGGGCCCGGCCGTGGCGAGTCCGCGCTGGACGCGGCGGTCAAGAGGGACGCGGCGGCGAAGAAGCGCGCGGCGCTGCAGAAGGGCGCCGTCGTGACGAAGGGCGCGGTCGCGACGAAGGAACTGGTCGCGGCGAAGGACACGGTCGCGAACGGCGAGGCCCCGAAGGGCGCTCCGGCCACCGAGGCGGGTCCGTCCTCGGACTCCGTCGCGGAGGCGGGTGGGGCGCAGGGGAAGCCCGAGGCGGTCGGCGAGCATCAGCGCGCGGCCGCCGAGGACGAGCCGTCGCAGTCCGCCCCGTCCGCGACCTCCGCAAGGCCTCCCCAGGCCGAGGCGGCACAGCCGGCGCGGGCGGCGCTTCCCGCCAAGCGGTCCGGGCACTTCACCGTGCCGACGGCCGTGGCCGTCGTCCCGCACACCGCGCCGGTACGACGCCCCTCGGTCGAGGGCGGGTTCGACTTCTTCGGTACGCAGAAGGAGGCGTCGGACGCCGCCGCGATGGAGGCCGTGCAGAACGAGGACCTGGCCGATGTGGTAGGTCAGGAGGCACTCGCTCTGCACAAGGCCGAGGCCGAGTCCGGGTTCAAGCCCGCGAGCGAGGCCTCGCGCGGTGCCGACCGTCAGGTCATCGATCTGACCGCGCACGACGAGACCGAGCACATCAACATGACAGGGCTGCGGAGCGCGGTTTCCTGAACCGCCCGCTTGCCGAACAGGCGTAACGGAGTGAGGGCAGTGGCACCACGCCACTGCCCTCACTCCGTTTCAAGGCGCAGACCCTCCGCGCCGGCGGGCGGCGTGGCATCCTCCGCACGAACTCCGCCCCCGTACTTGCCTCAGCCTCGGGCCATCCACCGGTCCGGCCGGGCTTCCCGCCGTCCCGTGCGGGACCGGTCCGCCTGTGCCTGGAGAAGCTCCCTCGCCTCCGGGGCATCCCGCAGCCGCGCCGTCACCGTCCTGCCGGCGCCCGCGTCGATGTGGAGGTCGGCGAGCCCCTTGAAGCGCTCCCACGGCCCCTGCGTCAGCCGTACGCTCTGCGCCTTCGCGTGCGGGACGAGGGAGAGGCTGCGCCGCAGCAGCCCGTGGCGCGCCGCGAAGACGCTGTCGGTGACGGTGAGTCCGTATCCGCGCCACCAGAACGGCACGCACCAGCCGGCCCGCCGCGGCGGCCGGTCCAGGCACGCCGGGACGATCACCCCGGGCAGCACCGCGGCGATCACCGCCTCGGCGACCTCGCGCGGAGCGACGGGCACGAGCACCGAGTTCGACGACCCGGCCACGTCCAGCTCGACCCGCACCCACCTGCCCCGCCACAGCAGGGGTTCGACGATCCGTACGGTCTGCACGCGTCCGGGCGGCACGGTCTCGTGCGTACGGTCCAGGAGCCCGTGGTCGATGCGGAGTCCGTCGGGCGACTCGCCAACCGTCCAGTCGTACTCGGCCACGAACCGTCCCACGCTGCGCGCGCCCGCCGCGCCGAGCAGCGGCAGTCCGGTCGCGAGGACCGTCCACACGCTGTGCGTGGCGAGCCACAGCAGCGTGGGGACGACGAGCGCGGCGGCCAGGGAGCCCCAGGTGGCGCCGGTGAGCAGCAGAGAGGCGGCGAGGACGCCGGGCGGGACGTGCAGCAGCCGCCGGACCGGCGCCTCGCCGACCTCGCGGGCGGACTCGGGCGCGAACCCGGCGGCCCGGGCGAGGAGTTCGGCGCGCAGCATCCGGGCCTCGCCCTCGCCCAGGTACGCCAGTTCGTCCTTCTTGTCCGTCCCGACGACATCGAGCTTGAGCTTGGCGACGCCCGCGACACGGGCCAGCAGCGGCTGGGTGATGTCGACGGCCTGGAGCCGTTCGAGCCGGATGTGCGCGGTGCGGCGGAACAATAGGCCGGTACGGATGCGCAGTTCGGTGTCGGTCACCGCGAAGTGGGTGAACCACCAGCTCAGAAAGCCGTAGAGAGCGGCGCCCGGGACGACCACGGCGAGTCCGACGAGCAGTGCGGTCGTGGTGAGCCTGGTCAGCTGCTCCTGTGCCTGGTTGGGGTCGTGGACGGCCCAGCCGGCGAGCACGGCGACCGGCGCCCACGCGCGCCGGAACGGCGTCACGGGGTGCAACCGCCGTTCGGACAGCGGCTTTTCCTCCCGTACGGAGTCGGCGTCGCCCGGCAGGGCCGTCGTACCGGAGGGACCGCCGGGCATGGCGGACGTGTGTCCCGAGGAGTCCGGGGAGGCCGTGCTCACAGTCCCGCCGATCGTGCCTCGCCCAGTTCGGTCAGCCGGTCCCGCAGCCGCTCGGCCTCGGCCGGGTCGAGACCCGGGATGCGCGCGTCGGTCGCCGCGGCGGCCGTGTGCAGCTGCACGCCGGCGAGCCCGAAGTGGCGTTCGAGGGGCCCGGAGGTCACCTCGACCAGCTGCATGCGCCCGTACGGCACCACGGTCTCCTCACGCCACAGCACACCCCGGCTGATCAGCAGGTCGTCGGCGCGTTCGGCGTACCGCCACGAGCGCCAGTTGCGCCCCAGCATGCGCCAGCCCCACGCGGCCAGGGCGAGCGGCAGCAGCGCGAAGGCCGCCCAGCCCGGACCGGCGAACAGGGCGAGGAGCAGTCCGACGGCGATCGTCAGCAGCCCCAGCCACACCACCAGCAACAGCCTTCGCATCCGCAGCAACCCCGGAGGCAGCCCTGTCCAGACCGGCTCCGACATCGCGCTCTCGTCGGTCCGCTTGCTCCCCGTCTCCATGGCGCAAGCGTACGTACGAGAGACTGTGCTCATGACTCCTACGACGGAGACCATGGTCGGCATCGGCGGCGCTGCCGAGAGCACCGACATGGTGCTCAACATCGGCCCCCAGCACCCCTCGACCCACGGCGTGCTGCGCCTGCGGCTCGTGCTCGACGGCGAGCGGATCCAGCACGCGGAGCCGGTCATCGGCTATATGCACCGCGGCGCGGAGAAGCTCTTCGAGGCGCGCGACTACCGCCAGATCATCATGCTCGCCAACCGCCACGACTGGCTGTCCGCCTTCTCGAACGAGCTGGGTGTCGTCCTGGCCGTGGAGCGGATGCTCGGCATGGAGGTCCCCGCGCGCGCGGTGTGGACGCGCACGCTCCTCGCGGAGCTCAACCGCGTCCTCAACCACCTGATGTTCCTCGGCTCCTATCCCCTGGAACTGGGCGGCATCACCCCGATCTTCTACGCCTTCACGGAGCGCGAGGAACTCCAGCACGTCATGGAGGAGATCTCCGGCGGGCGCATGCACTACATGTTCAACCGCGTCGGCGGCCTCAAGGAGGACCTCCCGGCCGGATGGGCCACACGCGCGCGTGCCTGCGTCGCCGCGTTGCGCTCGCGGATGAGCGTGTACGACGACCTGGTGCTCGGCAACGAGATCTTCCGGGGGCGTACACGCGGTGTGGGCGTCCTCAGTCCGCGGGCCGTGCACGCGTACGGAGTGAGCGGCCCCATCGCCCGCGCCTCCGGCGTCGACTTCGACCTGCGCCGCGACGAGCCCTACCTGGCGTACGGCGAGCTCCAGGACACCCTGAAGGTCGTCACGCGCCAGGAGGGCGACTGTCTGGCCCGCTTCGAGTGTCTCCTGGAGCAGACGCACGTCTCCCTGGACCTCGCGGACGCCTGCCTCGACCGGCTCGCCGAGCTGCCGCCCGGCCCCATCAACCAGCGTCTGCCGAAGGTCCTGAAGGCGCCCGAGGGGCACACGTACGCCTGGACCGAGAACCCGCTCGGCATCAACGGCTACTACCTCGTCAGCAAGGGCGAGAAGACCCCGTACCGGCTGAAGCTGCGCTCCGCCTCCTTCAACAACATCCAGGCGCTCGCCGAACTGCTGCCGGGGACGCTGGTCGCGGACATGGTGGCGATCCTGGGGTCACTGTTCTTCGTGGTCGGGGACATCGACAAGTAGGGCATCGCGCAGGACGGCGTTCTCGGCGTCCGGAGCGGCGTCGGGCACGTCGGGCAAGTCGGGGAGGCCGACGGGCTGGAGCAGCCAGCCGAAGTCGCCCAGCCCGCCCGGCGCGGTGAGTTCCGCCGCCGCGCCTGCGCCCGCGAGAGCGCGCACATAGCCGGCGGGGTCCGTCGACGCCAGTGCGAGCGGGGGGCGTGTGCCGCTCACGCCCAGCGCGCGCAGTGCCGCGCGCTGGGTCACCACGCGTCCCCCGGGCAGCGCGCACGCGTCGAGCGCCACATGCGCGGTGATGTCGCACGACCCGTCCGGCACCGGCGCCGTCTCGCGTCCCTCCCGAAAGCCGGTGAGCGTCCCGAAGGGCGGCCGTCCGCCCGCGAAGTGCGCGTAGTCGACGGCGACGGCGAGACCCCGGTCGAGCGCGGAGACGGCGGAGGCCCAGGCGAGGTCCCGGGGAAGCCCGATCTCGGCACGGGCGCCCTCGGCGGGCGCGATGGGCACTTCGGCAGACGTGCGCGCCCCCTGCGGATGGAGTGCTCCTGGTGGGGGCTCGTGGGCCGGCCGTGCTCCCGGTGCGGGCGTGCGGGCGAGCCGCGCGCCGGACGGCGGCCACCACCAGTTCCGCAGCCACCGGGCGTCCGCCCCCGTGACGGCCTCCCCGAGACGTTCGGCTCCGTCGCCGCGTACGAGGACCAGCCGCGGCACTCCGTCCGGGCCGACCTCGGCGACGTCCACGGGCACGTTGTCCAGCCACTCGTTGGCGAACAGCAGCCCGGTGATCCCCTGCGGGGGCTCCGCGAGCCACTCGATCCGCCGGTCGAGGCCGGCCGGCCGATCTGCCCGCTCGACCGCGTACCCGCGCGCGCGGGAGGCCACGTCGGCGGGGAGGGCGGCCAGGACGCCGGTCACCAGCTCGCCGCGGCCCGCCGCCACGTCGACGAAGGCCAGCGCGCCCGGGTGGCCGAGCGCCGCGTCGAGGCGGCACAGCAGCCGCGCCACGGCGCCCGCGAACAACGGGGAGGCGTGCACCGAGGTCCGGAAGTGCCCGGCCGGTCCCTCGGGCCTGCGATAGAAGCCGGAGGGGCCGTACAACGCCTCCTCCGTAGCCTCGCGCCACCCACGCCACTCGCCCGTCGCCGCACATTCCACCGGGCCAGGCTAAGTGTCCCGGAGCGGGGGTCTCCACCTTGGGGAGTACGAGGGCCGGTCCCGGATCGATCCTCCGGCTGACCCCTGCACACTGCACGCTTCCCTACTCTGGGTTACGTGCAGCGCCTCTATGACTTTCTCCGCAGGTACCCGACATGGGTCGACAGCTTCTGGGCCGTCGCCCTGCTCGGGATCTCCGGGGTGAGCCTCTCCCATGTCAGCGACGCCGCGGACCAGCAAGCGTCGTCGCTTGTCCCGGCGCTCCCGATCGCCGTCGTAATGAGTGTGGTCGTCGCGCTGCGGCGCCGCATGCCCGAGAAGATGCTGGTCCTGGCGGTGGCGGCAGGCCTCGCACAGTTGGTCCTCGACGTCCCGACGGCGCCCGAGGACTTCGCGATGCTGGTGATCATCTACACCGTCGCCGCGGACGGCGCCCGCTGGGCCTCCCGGTTCGCGCTGATCGGCGGCCTGTGCGCGGGCACGCTCTCACAGCTGCGCTGGCCCGCGCACGAGGCCGGCGGGCTGGCCGGCGTCCTCATAGCGATCTTCCAGACGGTTCCGTTCGCGCTCGCCTGGGTGCTCGGCGACTCGATCCGCACCCGCCGCGCCTACCTCGCGCAGCTGGAGGAGCGCGCCGCCCGTCTGGAGAAGGAGCGCGAGGCCCAGGCCAAGGTCGCGGTGGCCGCCGAGCGCGCCCGGATCGCGCGCGAGCTGCACGACGTCGTCGCGCACAACGTCTCGGTGATGGTGGTTCAGGCCGACGGTGCCGCGTACGTCATGGACAGCGCCCCGGACCAGGCCAGGAAGGCGCTTGAGACCATCTCGGGGACCGGCCGGCAGGCCCTCGCCGAGATGCGCCGCCTGCTCGGCGTCCTGCGCACCGGCGAGCACCAGGAGGGCGGCGAGTACGTGCCGCAGCCCGACGTCGAGCAGCTCGACGACCTGATCGAGCAGTGCCGCACCTCCGGTCTTCCCGTCGACTTCAAGGTGGAGGGCACCCCGCGCCCGCTGCCCAGCGGAGTGGAACTCACGGCGTACCGCATCGTGCAGGAGGCGCTCACCAACACCCGCAAGCACGGGGGCCCGAACGCGGGTGCGAGCGTCCGCCTGGTCTACTTCGACGACGGCCTCGGCCTGCTCGTCGAGGACGACGGCAAGGGCGCGCCCCACGAGCTGTACGAGGAGGGCGGCGCCGACGGGCAGGGCCACGGCCTGATCGGTATGCGGGAGCGCGTGGGCATGGTCGGCGGCACCCTGGACGCGGGGCCGCGGCCCGGTGGAGGCTTCCGCATCAGCGCCCTGCTGCCGCTCAAAGCGGCCCACTGACACCTGTACACAACTGATTCCTACGAAGCTGATCCTGACGAATGATCCTTACGAAGTGAAAGGCCCCCGATGGCGATCCGCGTGATGCTCGTCGACGACCAGGTGCTGCTGCGCACCGGCTTCCGGATGGTGCTCGACGCCCAGCCGGACATGGAGGTCGTGGCCGAGGCGGGCGACGGCGTCGAGGCCTTGCAGGTACTGCGTGCCACCGAGGTCGACGTGGTCCTGATGGACGTACGCATGCCGAAGCTGGACGGCGTGGAGACCACCCGCCGCATCTGCTCTGACCCGAACCCGCCGAAGGTGCTGATCCTCACCACCTTCGACCTCGACGAGTACGCCTTCTCCGGTCTGAAGGCGGGTGCCTCCGGTTTCATGCTCAAGGACGTGCCTCCGGGCGAGCTGCTCGCCGCCATCCGTTCCGTGCACAGTGGCGACGCCGTGGTCGCGCCTTCCACCACCCGGCGACTGCTCGACCGGTTCGCGCCGCTGCTGCCCAACGCGGGCAAGGAGCCCCAGCACAAGGGTCTTGAGCGGCTCACCGAGCGCGAACGCGAGGTCATGATCCTCGTCGCGCAGGGTCTGTCCAACGGGGAGATCGCAGCCCGCCTCGTCCTCTCGGAGGCCACCGTGAAGACCCATGTCGGGCGCATTCTCACCAAGCTGGGGCTGCGCGACCGGGTCCAGGTGGTCGTGCTCGCCTACGAGACGGGGCTCGTCCGGGCGGGCGGACTCGGCTGACGCCCTTTCGGCGTACGGCCGACGGCCGGGGCGGGGGCGTTACCGGGATGTGACCGGCGCCCACTAGGGTCCGCGCATGCTCCTGTGGATCAACGGGCCCTTCGGGGGCGGCAAGACACAGACCGCACACGAGATCCAGCGCCGGCTGCCCGGCAGCGTCATCTGCGATCCGGAACACGCCGGTTTTGGCCTGCGCCGTATGCTTCCGCCCGAACTCCGCGGCGATTTCCAGGACTTGGTGTCCTGGCGGCAGGGTGTGGTCGAGGTGCTCGACCTCGCGCTCAGCAAGCAGGGTGGTGTGGTCATCGCCCCCATGACGGTCACGAACCCCGTGTACTTCGCGGAGACGGTCGGGCGGCTGCGTGAACTGGGCCACGACGTACGGCACTTCGCGCTGCTGGCCGAGCGCGAGACCGTACTGGGACGGCTGCGCGAACGCGGCTTCGGGCAGCTTCTGCGCTACGTCGCCGGAAAGGACGCTCCGCTGCGGCGCGAGAGCTGGGCGGTGCGGCAGCTCGACCACTGCCTGGAGCGGCTGCGCGAGCCGGAGTTCGCCGAGCATCTGTGGACCGACCAGACGACGGTCGCCAAGACCGCCGACCGCATAGCCGTCCTCGCCGGGCTGACGCTCACGCCGAACCGGGACGGGGTCCTGCGCGGACGCCTGCGGCGGGCGCGGACGAGCGCGCGCCACATCCGCTTCGACTGAGCCGGTCGCCCGGGGCCGGGGGCGTGGGTGCGCTCCCCGCGCCTACGTGGCGCCCGCGTGCCAGGGAGCGGTGTTTCCCGCGAGTCCCCGTGCCCGCGAGTCCCCATGCCCGCGAGTCCCCGTGCCCGCGAGCCGACGCCGGGCCCTAGCGCAGGATGCCCTCCAGGAAATCGCTGCCCAGCCGGGCCACCACGCCGACGTCGAGCTGGTGCAGCACATACCGCCCGCGGCGCCGCGTGGTGATCAGGCCCGCCTTCTTGAGCACGCCCAGGTGCCGGGATATCTCCGGCGCGGTCATGCCGTGCGCCTGGGCCAGTTCGCCGGTGGTGTACGCGCTGCGTGCCAGGTTGCGGCAGATACGCATCCGGACCGGGTGGGACAGGGCGGTCATCCGCAGGGTGAGCTGCTCCACGGAGGGCGGGGTGGCGAGCTCGGGGGAGCTGACGGGGTAGTGCAGCACAGGCATCCACTGATAGCGGTGCAGCACCATCAGATGCGGGCGGCCGAGGCTGGTGGGGACGAGGAGCAGGCCGCCGTCCGCCGCGACCGTGCGTCCCTCGGTCAGCTTGTCGACGGTGATGCGCCGCGCCGTCTCGTCCAGGGACAGGGCGGACGACACGGAGGCCAGCGCCTCGGACAGGCCCTTGTGCCGGAGCAGATCCGTCTTGTGCCGGGCCTCCGCGGCGAGCGGGTGGCGCAGCCGGGACCAGGTCTCGGCGAAGAAGGCCTCGTCGCAGTCCTCCAGGAACTGCCTCAGCCAGGCCCGCACGCCCGGCGGGTCCACCAGCAGCCGCTCGGTGAACCGCGTCTGCTGCGGCCCGCGCGAGGCGGCAAGATCCACGGCACGCCGCCGCACCTCGGGGTCGGAGAGGGCGTGCGGCCCCTCGGAGCTGTAGGCCAGCGCGCAGGTGAACTCCAGGGCAGCGTCCACGAACTGCTCGTCCGTGAGCTTGTCCAGCAGGTCCAGGTCCTCGGCGAGCGTCGCGCCCGGCAGCTCGGCCCCGCCCGGGACGCCCGCACACGCCAGGAACAGGTCCGAGAACGTCGTACGCCACAGGAAGTCCGCCTCGCACATCCGGTCCGCGAGATGGGGGTCGAGCCCGGCGGTCACCCCCGTCACCCAGCCCTGCAGTCCGGGGTGGTGTCCCGGCTCCGCCAGCGCGTGCAGCGCCATCCCCAGCTCGGCCAGCGGCGACGGCACGACGGCGATCCGCTCCGGCCGCAGCCCGCCGATGTCGATGTGCACGCTCATGCCCCCATGGTGCACCCCGCCACCGACAACGGGCCGCCGTCGATTGACGGCGGCCGTCAATCGATGCGACAGCCGTGACGATCAGGCGCAACCTGGGACATTCAGGGCTTTCCGTGCGGCTCCTCGTGGGTCCTTCGGTCCCATCCCTCGTCCCGAGAGGCGATCGGTCATGAGCATCACGCAGCAGTACCTCCTGGACACCTACCGGGCCTCGCAGCACGGGGAAGCGGCACCTCCGGCACCCGGCAGCCATGACTGGGAGGTCGCGCGGGAGCTGCGCGACTACCGGCAGTTCCGGGCCGTCGTGGCCGGGCATCCGGCCCACGGCCGGATACGCGGCGCCCTGAGCCGGTGGCTGCACGGACAGCGCCGGCACCCGGCCCACTGAGGTCTCCGCCGCCGAGCCGTCCGGTGATCCCGTGCCGTCCAGGCGATCCCGTGCTACCCGGCGGTCCCGTCCGGCAGGCGCTCCACGAACGCCCGCACCGCCGTCTTCACGTCGTCCGCCGTCCACTCCAGACCCGGCCCGGCCACCGTCACCTCGGTGTACGCGAGTCCGGGGCCGCCCCGGTGCCAGCCCTGGGCGAAGAGGCCCGTCCTCGTCTCCTCGACGTGCCGCAGCGCCGCGTCCCCGAGAACGTCCGGCTCGTACGGCAGCCAGATCTGGAACTGGTGGGTGTGCGGCTCCTCAGGGTGGACACGGACCCAAGGGACCCCGGCCTCCGTGAGGCCCTCGCGCAGGGCGCCGGCCACCACGCGCGCGTGGGCGACGTAGTCCGGCAGCCGGGGCAGCTCCCGCTCCAGGCCGATCAGTGCCGACAGGACGGTCGGGAACTGCTGGATGATCATGCCGCCGTACCGGTGCCGCCAGGTCTTCGCCTCGTCCACGAGCGTCTTCGGCCCCGCGACAGCGGCACCGCCGAAGCCGTCGAGGGACTTGTAGAACGAGACGTACACGCTGTCCGCGAGGCCCGCGATCTCGTTCAGGGGGCGGTCGAAGTGCGGGGTGCACTCCCACAGCCGGGCCCCGTCGATGTGGACCACCGCGTCGCGCTCCCGGGCGGCCTCCACGACCTCGGTGAGCTCCTCCCAGGAGGGCAGGACGAAACCGGCGTCCCTGAGGGGCAGTTCCAGGAGCAGCGCTCCGAACGGCTCGGGGAAGTCCCGCACCTCCTCGGCGGTCGGCATCCGGGGCTCGTCCGTCAGACGCACCGGGCGCAGGCCGCTGACCTGGCTGAACGCCTGCCGTTCATGGACCTCGGGGTGATTGAGGGCGTGCAGGGCCACGGTCGTGTCGCCGGTCCGGCCCGCCCAGCAGCGCAGGGCGACCTGCTGGGCCATGGTCCCGGTCGGGAAGAAGGCCGCCGCCTCCATGCCCAGCAGCTCGGCGACCCGCTCCTCCAGGGTCTCGACGAGGCCGTCGCCGTACATGTCGACCCGCCCGTCCAGGTCGCACACCTCGCCCGCGGCCTCGCTCAGCCAGGCAAGGCGCTCGCGGAGCGTCTGCTGGTAACTGGGCCGCCACAGCACCCGCTCGGCCGCCTTCCAGGCGGCGGCGCGCCGCTTGAACCGCTCCTCGGGAGACAGCTCCGCCGTCTTCTCCCCGGCCTGCTCCGCAGGCTCCGTACCGCTCTGTGCCGCCGTATCGCTCATCCCAGGATGATGTCCCGAGCCCGCCCGGCCGGTCACCCCGATTTCGGTGCGCCGGTGACCTGCGGAAATCCCGTTCACGCGGTCGGCGCACGTCCTGTCTCCGCGGCTCGCGGAAACCCACAGCCTGTGGACGGCCGAACTGCCCTCGAACCAATCGCGTTAACATGACGAGAAATCGTCCGGTACCCCGAGCGGACTGGAACGGAAGGCCGCCGTCGAGTGAGTACGTTTCCCCAGCCAGAGCCCAAGGACCGCCCCGCGCGGCTGACCGTCGGCGTCGTCGGCGCCGGCCGTGTCGGACCCGCGCTCGCCGCGGCACTCCAGCTCGCCGGACATCGCCCGGTGGCCGTCTCCGGCGTCTCCGACGCCTCCAGGCGGCGTGCCGCGCAGCTCCTGCCCGACGTGCCGCTGGTGTCCCCGGCACAGGTCCTGGAGCGCGCCGACCTGGTGCTGCTGACCGTTCCCGACGACGCGCTCCCCGGGCTCGTCGAAGGGCTCGCCGAGACGGGCGCCGTCCGGCCCGGCCAGCTGCTGGTGCACACCTCCGGGCGGTACGGCACACGAGTGCTCGACCCGGCGCTCAGGGCGGGCGCGCTGCCGCTGGCCCTGCACCCCGCGATGACGTTCACGGGCACCCCCGTGGACGTCCAGCGGCTCGCCGGATGCTCCTTCGGGGTCACCGCGCCCGAGCAGCTGCGGATGGCCGCCGAGGCCCTGGTGATCGAGATGGGCGGCGAGCCCGAGTGGATCGCCGAGGAGTCCCGGCCGCTCTACCACGCGGCCCTCGCGCTCGGCGCCAACCACCTGGTGACCCTGGTCGCCGAGTCGATGGAGCTGCTGCGCACCGCCGGTGTGGAGGCCCCCGACCGGATGCTGGGCCCGCTGCTCGGCGCCGCTCTGGACAACGCGCTCAGATCGGGCGACGCGGCCCTGACCGGACCCGTCGCGCGCGGGGACGCGGGTACGGTCGCCGCGCACGTCGCCGAGCTGCGCGAGCACGCCCCGCAGACCGTCGCCGGCTATCTGGCGATGGCCCGCGCGACCGCCGACCGCGCGCTCGCCCACGGACTGCTCAAGCCGGAACTCGCCGAGGACCTCCTGGGGGTACTCGCCGACGGGACGGACGGGACCCAGGGGACCGAGGGAGACGCCCGATGACCACTGTCCTGCTGCACACCGCCGACGAACTGCGCGCGCGTGCCCGCGCCGGCCGCCGAGCCGTCGTGATGACCATGGGGGCCCTCCACGAGGGCCACGCCACCTTGATCCGTACCGCCCGCGAGATGGCGGGCGACGGGGGCGAAGTGGTCGTGACCGTCTTCGTGAACCCCCTCCAGTTCGGCCAGGGCGAGGACCTCGACCGCTACCCGCGCACCCTCGAAGCCGACCTGAAGATCGCCCAACAGGCGGGCGCGGACGTCGTGTTCGCCCCCTCCGTCGACGAGGTCTACCCCGGCGGCGAGCCCCAGGTCCGGATCTCCGCGGGACCGATGGGCGAGCGCCTGGAGGGCTCCGTGCGGCCCGGCCACTTCGACGGCATGCTCACCGTCGTCGCCAAGCTGCTGCACCTCACCCGGCCCGACGTGGCGCTGTACGGCCAGAAGGACGCCCAGCAGCTGGCCCTGATCAAGCGCATGGCGCGCGACCTGAACTTCGGTGTGGAGATCGCCGGTGTTCCCACCGTGCGCGAGGAGGACGGACTCGCCCTCTCCAGCCGCAACCGCTACCTCTCGGCCGGGGAGCGGCACACCGCGCTCGCCCTCTCGCAGGCCCTGTTCGCGGGCCGCGACCGGCATGCCGCCCAGGAGGCGCTGCGCGCGCGGGCCCTCGAAGTGCCCGCCACGCGCGCGCGTGCCGAGGCCCTCAGCGCCATAGGCGAGTCCCGGGCCGCGGCCGACGCGCACGCCGTCGCGAAGGCCGTCCCCGGCTGGCCCGGCGGCGTCCGCTCGGCGGCCCGGCTGGTCCTGGAGGAGGCGGCCCGCATGCAGCCGCCGCTGGTCCTGGACTATCTCGCTCTCGTCGACCCTGACGACTTCACGGAGATCCCGGACGATTTCACCGGCGAGGCGGTCCTCGCCGTCGCCGCCCGGGTCGGGACGACCCGGCTGATCGACAACATCCCCCTCACCTTCGGAGCCGCTTCGTGACCGGCAAAGGCACAGGTTCAGACTCAGCCAAGGGCACCGGCATACGACTGCACGCGCCCGCACCCGGCTGGGCCCTCACCGCGGACGTCGTGGTCGTCGGATCCGGCGTCGCCGGTCTCACCGCCGCCCTGCGCTGCGAGGCCGCGGGGCTGAGGACCGTCGTCGTCACCAAGGCCCGCCTGGACGACGGCTCCACGCGCTGGGCGCAGGGCGGCATCGCCGCCGCCCTCGGCGACGGCGACACCCCCGAGCAGCACCTCGACGACACCCTGGTCGCGGGCGCCGGCCTGTGCGACGAGGAAGCCGTGCGGATCCTCGTCACCGAGGGCCCCGACGCCGTCCGCCGGCTCATCGCGACCGGCGCCCACTTCGACGAGTCCGCCGAGGGCCGACTCGAACTCACCCGCGAGGGCGGCCACCACCGGCGCCGCATCGCGCACGCCGGCGGCGACGCGACCGGCGCCGAGATCTCCAGGGCCCTCGTCGAGGCGGTACGGGCGCGGGGCCTGCGCACGGTCGAGAACGCGCTCGTCCTCGACCTCCTCACGGACGCCGACGGCCGCACCGCGGGCGTGACCCTGCACGTCATGGGAGAGGGCCAGCACGACGGGGTGGGCGCCGTGCACGCCCCCGCCGTGGTTCTCGCGACCGGCGGCATGGGCCAGGTCTACTCCGCGACCACCAACCCGTCCGTCTCCACGGGCGACGGCGTGGCCCTCGCCCTGCGCGCGGGCGCCGAGGTCTCCGACCTCGAATTCGTGCAGTTCCACCCGACCGTGCTGTTCCTCGGGCCGGACGCGGAGGGCCAGCAACCGCTGGTCTCCGAGGCGGTACGCGGCGAAGGCGCCCATCTGGTCGACGGTGACGGCGTGCGCTTCATGTTGGGGCAGCACGAGCTGGCCGAGCTGGCGCCCCGGGACATCGTCGCCAAGGGCATCACGCGCCGGATGCAGGAGCAGGACGCCGAGCACATGTTCCTCGACGCCCGGCACTTCGGCGCCGCCATGTGGGAGCACCGCTTCCCCACCATCCTGGCCGCCTGCCGCGCCAACGGCATCGACCCGGTGACCGAGCCCGTCCCGGTCGCCCCCGCAGCGCACTACGCCTCCGGAGGCGTGCGGACCGACGCGCGGGGCCGCACCACGGTCCCCGGCCTGTACGCGTGCGGCGAGGTCGCCTGCACGGGTGTCCACGGCGCCAACCGGCTCGCCTCCAACTCGCTGCTGGAAGGCCTGGTCTACGCCGAGCGCATCGCCGCCGACATCGCGGCGAGCCACGCCGAGGACGGTCTCCACGCGCGCGTGCCCGAACCCGTCCCGCACCCCGAGAAGCCCGCGCACCCGCTGCTCGCCCCCGAGGACCGGTTCGCGATCCAGCGGATCATGACCGTCGGCGCCGGTGTGCTGCGCTCCGCCGAGTCCCTCGCGACCGCGGCCGACCAGCTCCAGCGGCTGCACACCGACGCGCGTGACGCCCTCGACGAGAACGGCAAGACCTCCGAGCCCGGCGTCGACACCTGGGAGGCCACCAACCTGCTGTGCGTGGCCCGCGTCCTGGTCGCCGCCGCCCTCCAGCGCGAGGAGACCCGGGGCTGCCACTGGCGCGAGGACCAACCCGACCGGGACGACGCGGACTGGCGCCGCCACATCGTCGTACGGCTGAATCCCGACCGGACGCTCGCGGTCCGGACCACCGATACCGCAGACTTCCCCCCGACATCCCGGCAGCCCCACGCGGCGCCCCAGTCCCGTCCCCAGGAGCAGTGACCGAAGTGAGCACCCACGACCTTCCCCTCGCCCAGAGCGGCGGCTGCGGCGACGGCTGCGGCTGCGGCGCCGACACGGACGAGGCCTATCTGGAGTGCGGCCTCGACCCCGCGCTCGCCCAGCTCCTCGCCGACGCCGGTCTCGACCCCCTGGAGGTCGAGGACATCGCGAACGTGGCGATCCAGGAGGACCTCGACCACGGCGTGGACGTGACGACGGTCGCGACCATCCCCGAGGACGCCGTCTCCACCGGGGACTTCACCGCGCGGGACGCGGGCGTCGTCGCGGGCCTGCGGGTCGCCGAGGCCGTCATCTCCGTGATCTGCACCGACGAGTTCGAGGTCGAGCGGCACGTCGACGACGGCGACCGCGTCGAGGCCGGCCAGAAGCTGCTCACCGTCACCACGCGCACCCGCGACCTGCTGACGGCCGAACGCAGCGCCCTGAACCTCCTGTGCCGCCTGTCCGGCATCGCGACCGCCACGCGCGCGTGGGCGGACGCACTCGAGGGCACCGGGACCCGCGTGCGGGACACCCGCAAGACGACGCCGGGCCTGCGCTCCCTGGAGAAGTTCGCGGTGCGCTGCGGCGGCGGCGTCAACCACCGCATGTCGCTCGCCGACGCCGCGCTGGTCAAGGACAACCACGTGGTCGCCGCCGGCGGCGTGGCGCAGGCCTTCAAGGCCGTACGGGACATGTTCCCGGAGGTCCCGGTCGAGGTCGAGGTCGACACCCTGCACCAGCTGCGCGAGGTCGTGGACGCGGGCGCCGACCTGATCCTGCTGGACAACTTCACGCCCCTCGAGTGCGAGGAGGCGGTGGGTGTCGTCGAGGGCCGGGCCCTCCTCGAGGCGTCCGGGCGGCTCACCCTCGACAACGCCGCCGCGTACGCGCGGACGGGCGTCGACTTCCTGGCCGTGGGGGCGCTCACGCACTCCTCCCCGATCCTCGACATCGGTCTCGACCTGCGAGCGGCGGAGTAACCGCGACCATGCTGCTGACCATCGACGTAGGCAACACCCACACCGTCCTCGGCCTCTTCGACGGGGAGGAGATCGTCGAGCACTGGCGCATCTCCACCGACTCCCGCCGGACCGCCGACGAACTCGCCGTGCTGCTCCAGGGCCTCATGGGCATGCACCCGCTGCTCGGCGAGGAGCTCGGCGACGGCATCGACGGCATCGCGATCTGCGCCACCGTGCCGTCCGTGCTGCACGAGCTGCGCGAGGTGACCCGGCGCTACTACGGCGATGTCCCCGCCGTCCTCGTCGAGCCCGGCGTCAAGACGGGCGTGCCGATCCTCACGGACAACCCCAAGGAGGTCGGCGCCGACCGGATCATCAACGCAGTGGCCGCCGTCGAGCTGTACGGCGGACCGGCGATCGTCGTCGACTTCGGTACCGCGACCACGTTCGACGCGGTCAGCGCGCGGGGCGAGTACATCGGCGGTGTCATCGCTCCCGGCATCGAGATCTCGGTCGAGGCGCTCGGCGTCAAGGGCGCCCAGCTGCGGAAGATCGAGGTGGCCAGGCCGCGTGCGGTGATCGGCAAGAACACCGTCGAGGCGATGCAGTCCGGCATCATCTACGGGTTCGCGGGCCAGGTCGACGGGGTCGTGACCCGGATGGCGCGCGAGCTCGCCGACGATCCCGAGGACGTCACCGTGATCGCCACGGGCGGGCTGGCTCCGATGGTCCTCGGCGAGTCCTCGGTGATCGACGAGCACGAGCCGTGGCTGACGCTGATCGGGCTGCGCCTGGTGTACGAGCGGAACGTGTCCCGCAGCTAGGCCGGCTCTTGGCCGGCGTGGAGTTCATACAACCTTCTGGTGGGGTTCGGGGTCATGGCGGGTGACTTCGGGGGCGCCCCGGGGCCCTGGTCCACCAGAGGGAGCTCAGATGAGATCGATTCCGGCGCGCGCCGGAACGGCCGGTATGGGGTGGGCCCGGCCGGCCGTGTGCGCTCTTGTCGCGGCCACGGCCCTGACCGGCGTGTCCGCCGGATCGGCGGCGGGGGCGCCGGTGCCCGCCGGCACCGTCGTCGTGCTGGACGGCCCGACGGACGCGAAGGCATATCCGTACGACGATCCGAACTCTGAAGGCCTGCACACCGGCGTGCGCAACACGGGGACGACGACGGTCGACTCGTACACGCTCACCCTCGACACCACGTCGCTCAAGGGCGTCGCCGATGTGACGGGCTGCTCGGAGCAGGCGGACAACATCCTGGTCTGCCCGAGTGGCAGGGCGTCGCTCAAGCCCGGCAAGTCCGATTCGTACCCCATCGGGCTGCGGCGCGCGAAGGGCGCCACGGTCGGGGCCTCGGGCGAGATCCGCGTGACCGTCGAGTCGAAGGGCGTCCGCCTCGCATCGCGGACCATCAAGGTGACGGTCCCTGACGCGGGCGTGGTCCTCGACCGGCTGGAGCGCACGCCCGCCAGCGAGAAGGTGAAGCCCGGAGCCTCCATGAAGGTGAGGACCGGGTTCACGGACTACGGCGCCACTCCACTGGACAGTGTGGGCTTTTCCGTCCGCTACGAAGAGCTGACGCCCGACCAGGAGTTCAGCAACTGCGAGTACCGCACCCGGGGCGATTCCACCCATGGGAGCGGCCTGGCGCACTGTGTGGTCGAGGGCCCGGTCGACGTCAACGGTTCGTACGATGTGGATCTGGGTTCGATGACGGTCGACTCAGCCGTGCTGTCGGGTGAGATTGCCGTCCACTACGTGCCTGACCTGCGGTTGGGCCGGGATGAGGACTACCGCCGCGGAACCGGCGGTGAGCTGAGGCTGACACCGCGCCCGGCCTCCGCACCGCCCGGTGTTCCGCAGAGCAGCAACGGGGACTACACCCCGTTGTCCGTCGACAACACCGCGGACATCCAGGCCCTGGGGACCACCGTGCGGCCGAAGAGGGCCGGGGGCCTGGTGACGGCCACGGTCGGTGTGCGCAACAACGGTCCCGCCGGGATGCAGTCGTGGAACGGCAGCGAGCCGGGCGAGGACCTGCCGTACCGGACGCATGTCTATCTCCCGGGCGGGACGGAGGTCGCCACCGTTCCCGAGCACTGTCACAAGTTCACGGACAGGCACGACGCCGTCTACTACGACTGCGTCATGGACACCAAGCAGGACTCCTGGATCGCCCCGGGCCGGCGGACGAACTGGACCTTCGAACTGCGCGTGGTCGATCCGGCCGCTTTGAAGCCGGGCCGCGTCGAGGTGCTGTGGAGCGACCCCCGCATGAGCAACAACAGCGCGGCCGTCGTCGTCCACGCGCCGAGCCGGGGTTCGGTCGGTGGTGGCGCGGGCGGCACGGCGGGTCCCAGCGGTACGCCCGGCCCCTCCGACGCCGCGCAGGGCTCAGGCGGCATCGGCGCCGACGCCGGGGAGGGGGAGTTGGCCCAGACGGGCATGGACTCCGCGGTGACGTTCGCGGCCGCGGTGTCGGCGCCGGCCCTGCTCCTCGGCGGCGGACTGTTCCTCGGCCTGCGCCGCAGAGCGGCACGTTGAGCGCCTGGGAGTCCGTGACGTGACCCCCGGCGGGCCCGCCGGGCGGACCTCCATGGTCCGAATGGCGGGCCTGTGCCGCGCCACAAGAAGTACATTCGTCTGATTCTTCGCATTCGGTGCGTATCGTCACTTTCATGCCCACGCCATACGGATCCCACGGCGGCATGGCGTTCGGCGCGGAGGAGCTGCGTGTGCTCCGTCGTGCCCTCGCCCTAGCCCTGCACCCCAGTCCCGTCTCGGCCGAGGACGTCCAGGACTGCCTCCGCCTCGCCGAGTCGGTCGACGAGGCGGCCCGCGAGGGAGTCAGGCTCCGGGCCTTCCTGCTGGACGACCTCGCCCGCTACCGGGCCGCGTTGCCGGGCACCGCCGCCGGCTATCTCGTCCTCCTGGAGGAGGTCCTCACCTCCGGCTACCGGCCGAACCCCGACGACCTCGCCGCGCTCCGAGCGCTGCGCGGCAACCCCACCGCGGCAGCCCTCCTGGACCGCTGCCGGGTCCTGGCCGAGCAGGACGTGCGCGCCCGGCTCGCGGGCCGCGTGGTCGCCTCGGTCCCCTCGTCCCGCACCCGGCTGCTGGCCCTGCCCGGCGGTCGCGCCGCCGACGAGCCGGACAAGAAGCCCGAGCCGAAACCGCAGTCCCAGCCGCCGGCCGGGACGCCGCGTCCGGACCGGCCCATCCCCACCCCGGGCGAGGTCTTCCCGCCGAGGCGCAAGCCCGGACCGCCTCCGGCGAACCCGCCGCAGCAACTCGCGGCGGGCTAGCTACTCTGGAGCCATGGACTATGTCTCCGCGCTCGTGCCCCCCGTAGTGATGGCCGTGTTCTTCATCGGGCTCATCGTGACGATCGTGAAGAGTCAGGGCGGGGCCAACAAGGCCAAGGAGGACGGGGTCGTCGACGCCGCTCTCGCGCGCGTGGAGGCCGCCCAGCAGGCCTCGGCCCCCAAGGACGCCGGGGCCTGAGCCCCGGGCGGCCCCGCGCGCGGCTCCGCCGGCACGGGCACCCTCCGGCTGCGGCCCCGCACCGAACCGCGCTCTCAGGGCGTACGACTCGGACGTTTCATGCGTTCTTCGAGTCGTACGCCCTTTTTGTTGCCCATCTCCCACTATTGTTCTGAACTGTGCCTCGCCCATTGGGAGAACTCGAAGACGCGGTCATGACGCGGGTGTGGAAGTGGAACCGCCCGGTGACCGTTCGGGAAGTCCTGGAAGACCTTCAACAGGAACGGTCCATCGCGTACACCACGGTGATGACCGTTTTGGACAATCTCCATCAGAAGGGCTGGGTGCGCCGAGAGGCGGAAGGCCGGGCCTATCGATATGAGGCGGTCTCCACACGGGCCGCCTACTCGGCGGCGCTGATGAACGACGCCTGGTCCCAGAGCGACAACCCGGCAGCCGCTCTCGTCGCCTTCTTCGGGATGATGAGCGAGGAACAGCGGGTCGCGCTCGGGGATGCCGTGCGCATGGTGCAAGGGCCCGAACCACAAGCTTCCGAAGCCGCCGAAAGGCCACCGGTGCCCGAGCCCTCCGAGGAGAACCCCGCCGACGACGGGGGCGCCTCCGGGCGATAGCGTCCGCTCATGCCAGCAGAGCGTCCCGCGGAGGTTCCGGCAGAGCTTCCGGCGCAGCATCCCGAAGTCACCGCAAAAGCCGTCACCGTCCGGCGAGCCAGGACCGGCGATGTCGAGGCCGTACGCGGACTCCTTGACGCGAACGTGCGCCGCCGTATCCTGCTCGACAAACCCACGGTCACTCTTTACGAGGACATCCAGGAGTTCTGGGTCGCGGAACGCGACGACAACGCCGAGGTGGTCGGCTGTGGCGCCCTGCATGTGATGTGGGAAGACCTCGCGGAAGTCCGCACTCTCGCGGTGAACCCCGCGGTCAAGGGCCTGGGCGTCGGTCATCAGTTGCTGGAGAAGTTGCTGCAGACCGCTCGCTGGCTCGGCGTTCGACGGGTTTTCTGTCTGACCTTCGAAGTCGGCTTCTTCGCGAAGCACGGCTTCGTGGAGATCGGCGAGACACCCGTCGACACCGATGTGTACGCCGAGCTCCTGCGTTCCTATGACGAGGGCGTGGCAGAGTTCCTCGGTCTCGAACGAGTGAAACCGAACACCTTGGGCAACAGCCGGATGCTTCTGCATCTGTGATCGCCGCCGGCTATTCCGGCGGAGTGCGTTGCCCACGTTCCCTATGTCCGAAACGCGCACGTTTCCGGGCGGGCGGTGTCCAGTGAGTCTCTGCCAGGGGTTTGTGTTTTTCCAGCAAAAGCGGTTTGCTTTCCGACGTACTGCAGTACTGCATATAACAAGGGACGGCGAAACGGCGGACGCCGCGGGCCCTCCTTGCCCTGAAGTTATCGATGAAAGGAAATCCGGTGGCACAGAAGGTTCAGGTCCTTCTTGTCGACGACCTCGACGGTGGCGAGGCGGACGAGACCGTGACGTTCGCGTTGGACGGCAAGACGTACGAAATCGATCTCACGACCGCCAATGCGGACAAGCTCCGTGGCCTTCTCGACGCGTACGTGAAGGGTGGCCGTCGGACCGGAGGCCGCGCTTCGGGCGGACGCGGAAAGGCCCGTGTCGCTTCCGGTGGCAGCCAGGACACCGCGCAGATCCGCGCCTGGGCCAAGGAGAACGGCTACGAGGTCAACGACCGCGGCCGCGTTCCCGCGTCCATTCGCGAGGCCTACGAGAAGGCCAACGGCTGAGCGCACGCCCGCCGCAGCCTTACCCGGTGGCACTGCGTCGCCATTGTCAGCACCAGTCGTACGAGATCGGGGGCGCCCCCAACGCCCCCGCCGACGCCCCCGCCGCCCAACGCCGACAGCGTCGGCAATGCCGGCTCCACCTCGCGGCCGGGCTCCGGGGGTCGCAGCCAGCGGGCGGCCCCTCGCGGGCCCCTCTGCGTGTGCGGACCGGCCGTCAGCCGGTCCGCGGGACGGACTTGCGGGTGGCCTTCGGGCCGGGCTCCGGATCGCTCCTCGGACCCGGCCGGCAGCGGAGCACGGGGACCCGGCGACGCCGGAGCCCCGGAATCCGGCGCCACCGAGACACTGAGATCCGGCGCCACCGAGACGCTGAGATCCGGCGGCGGCGGAGCCTCGATGCTTCCGTCCGCACCGATCGCCGTGAGATCCAGCGCGAGAGCGCCCCACTCCAGCCAGTCGAGCAGCCCCGGCAGCTCCTCCGCGCTCCCCGCGGCCACCAGCAGCCGCATCCGCTCTCCCTGCAGCACTACCGGAGAAGCGGGTCCCAGATGCCGCAGCGCCGCGAATCCCGCCTCCGCCGGCACCTCCAGGACGTCGAAGCGCAGCCCCGTGACGAGCCGTACCGGCGACCCGGGCACTGTCGCCCAGCCCAGTTCGTTCTCGTACCACTGATGCACCGGATCGACCGGATCACCTGGATCGAACGGCCGGCGAGGGACAGGGACGGTGGGAACCATGCAAGGAGCAACCGCCGGAAGACCCCCGGAGTTACGCTGGGCGTTTACGCGAACGCACAGAGTTCCGGGACATGGGGCGTGCGGGAGCGTTCTGACGGGCAGGGTTGTTCGCCCGTAGCGGAGGGAACCGGTGCGCGCGGCATGGAGTGTCAGTGCGTACGGGTAAGACATCCCTAGTGGGAGGGGCGACACGCAGGGCTCGGGCATCTCACGTTCGCCATCGGCGTACAGCGGGAGAGGGTATCTGCCTGGCCTGCGGGAACATCGTCTCGCACCATCAGGTTGGAGCAGATGTCGGCGTTCGGGGTCAGGAGGCCAAGGACGGTGTCGGCAGTTGGAATGAGCGGTCCCCGCTTGCGGGACTAAGCTGCGGAAGGACAGGGAGGGGAGCGTCCCCTTACTGCCTGACCGCTCTGAGGAGCGATTAACGATGTTCGAGAGGTTCACCGACCGCGCGCGGCGGGTTGTCGTCCTGGCTCAGGAAGAAGCCCGGATGCTCAACCACAACTACATCGGCACCGAGCACATCCTCCTGGGCCTGATCCACGAGGGTGAGGGTGTCGCCGCTAAGGCCCTGGAGAGCCTCGGGATTTCGCTCGAGGCGGTCCGCCAGCAGGTGGAGGAGATCATCGGCCAGGGCCAGCAGGCCCCGTCCGGCCACATTCCCTTCACCCCCCGTGCCAAGAAGGTCCTGGAGCTCTCGCTCCGCGAGGCTCTTCAGCTGGGCCACAACTACATCGGCACGGAGCACATCCTGCTCGGCCTGATCCGTGAGGGCGAGGGCGTCGCCGCCCAGGTCCTGGTCAAGCTGGGCGCAGACCTCAACCGGGTGCGGCAGCAGGTGATCCAGCTGCTCTCCGGCTACCAGGGCAAGGAGACCGCCGGCGCCAGTGGCGGTCCTGCCGAGGGCACCCCCTCCACGTCCCTGGTCCTCGACCAGTTCGGCCGGAACCTCACCCAGGCCGCTCGTGAGTCCAAACTCGACCCGGTCATCGGGCGCGAGAAGGAGATCGAGCGGGTCATGCAGGTCCTGTCCCGCCGTACGAAGAACAACCCGGTGCTGATCGGTGAGCCCGGCGTCGGCAAGACCGCCGTCGTCGAGGGCCTCGCCCAGGCCATCGTCAAGGGCGAGGTGCCCGAGACCCTCAAGGACAAGCACCTCTACACCCTGGACCTCGGCGCGCTGGTCGCCGGCTCCCGCTACCGCGGTGACTTCGAGGAGCGCCTGAAGAAGGTCCTCAAGGAGATCCGCACCCGCGGCGACATCATCCTGTTCATCGACGAGCTCCACACGCTGGTCGGTGCGGGTGCCGCCGAGGGTGCCATCGACGCCGCTTCGATCCTGAAGCCGATGCTGGCCCGCGGTGAGCTGCAGACCATCGGTGCCACGACGCTGGACGAGTACCGCAAGCACCTCGAGAAGGACGCGGCCCTCGAGCGCCGCTTCCAGCCGATCCAGGTGGCGGAGCCTTCCCTCCCCCACACGATCGAGATCCTCAAGGGTCTGCGCGACCGGTACGAGGCCCACCACCGCGTGTCCATCACGGACGAGGCCCTGGTGCAGGCGGCGACGCTCGCCGACCGGTACATCTCGGACCGCTTCCTCCCCGACAAGGCGATCGACCTGATCGACGAGGCGGGTTCCCGGATGCGCATCCGCCGGATGACCGCACCGCCGGACCTCCGTGAGTTCGACGAGAAGATCGCGGGCGTGCGCCGCGACAAGGAGTCGGCCATCGACTCCCAGGACTTCGAGAAGGCGGCCTCTCTCCGCGACAAGGAGAAGCAGCTGCTGGCGGCGAAGGCCAAGCGCGAGAAGGAGTGGAAGGCCGGCGACATGGACGTCGTGGCCGAGGTCGACGGCGAGCTGATCGCCGAGGTCCTGGCCACCGCCACCGGCATCCCGGTCTTCAAGCTGACCGAGGAGGAGTCCTCGCGTCTGCTGCGCATGGAGGACGAGCTCCACAAGCGGGTCATCGGCCAGAAGGACGCCATCAAGGCGCTCTCGCAGGCGATCCGTCGTACGCGAGCGGGTCTGAAGGACCCGAAGCGTCCCGGTGGCTCCTTCATCTTCGCCGGCCCCTCGGGTGTCGGTAAGACGGAGCTGTCGAAGACCCTCGCGGAGTTCCTCTTCGGTGACGAGGACGCGCTGATCTCCCTCGACATGTCGGAGTTCAGCGAGAAGCACACGGTCTCGCGTCTCTTCGGTTCGCCCCCCGGATACGTGGGCTACGAAGAGGGCGGCCAGCTGACCGAGAAGGTCCGCCGCAAGCCGTTCTCCGTCGTCCTCTTCGACGAGGTCGAGAAGGCCCACCCGGACATTTTCAACTCGCTGCTGCAGATCCTGGAGGACGGTCGTCTGACCGACTCCCAGGGCCGGGTCGTGGACTTCAAGAACACGGTCATCATCATGACGACCAACCTCGGCACGCGGGACATCTCCAAGGGCTTCAACCTCGGCTTCGCGGCCACGGGCGACGTCAAGAGCAACTACGACCGGATGAAGGCCAAGGTCAACGAGGAGCTGAAGCAGCACTTCCGCCCCGAGTTCCTGAACCGTGTCGACGACACGGTGGTCTTCCACCAGCTGACCGAGGAAGACATCATCCAGATCGTCGACCTCATGGTCGCGAAGGTGGACGAGCGTCTGAAGGACCGGGACATGGGCATCGAGCTCAGCCCGAGCGCCAAGTCCCTCCTCGCCAAGAAGGGCTACGACCCCGTGCTGGGCGCCCGGCCGCTGCGCCGGACCATCCAGCGCGAGATCGAGGACATCCTCTCCGAGAAGATCCTCTTCGGAGAACTCCGTCCCGGCCACATCGTGGTCGTCGACACGGACGGCGAGGGCGAGGCCAAGGCCTTCACCTTCCGGGGCGAGGAGAAGTCGGCGCTTCCCGACATCCCGCCGATCGAGCAGGCCGCCGGCGGTGCCGGTCCCAACCTGAGCAAGGAGGCGTGACCTCCGGGTCCGCCTGAAAAAGGGGCTGCCCCGGGACTTCGGTCCCGGGGCAGCCCCTTTTTCAGGAGGGGGAGGAGTCACAGAACGTTGTGGGTCGTTGTCGTCGTGTGTACGCCGGGCAATTGACCCGCGAGATGTTCCGGCGCAATGCCGGTGTCCGAATTGAGGACGAAATTGACCGTCCGCAGATTCGGCACCAGGGCTCGGAGTCCGGACAGGTCCTCATTGCCCGCCAGCTTTCTGAGCTCCAAATGCTCGACGGACGGCAGCGGCGGCGCCGACACGAGGGATCCCAGGGCGGCCCGGTGGATCCGCAGTTCTCTGAGTTCCGGCAGTGCGGCGACCTCGGACCAGTCGGCGCGGGAGAGCTCGCCGGGCACCCCGCTCAGCCACAGCGTGCGCAGGGTCTGCCAGTGACGCAGCCCCCGCAGGCCGGTGTCGCGCAGTACGTCCAGGCCGAAGGAGATGACTTCCAGCGGCGCGTTCAGGGGGAGGGTCTCGCTCAGCGACCGGCCCCTGAGCCGGTGTCCGACGTTCAGCTCACGCAGTGAGGTCAGCGCCGCCAGACCGCTGGGGGCCGGGGTCCGTCCCGAGGCGGACAGCAGGAACAGCCCCCGCAGAGGCAGCTCCGCGAGGGGCGCGAGATCGTCGACCCCCGTGCACTGATCGAGGTTGAGCTGCTCCAGTTGTCGCTGCGCCGTCAGGCAGTCCAGGTCCCGCAGACGGTTGTTGTACCGCAGCGCCAGATGGGTCACCTGGTCGGGCGGCAGGCAGGAGCGCAGCTCCCCCGAGCCGATGTCCCCGACGATCTGCAGCCTGGGCCGGCCGCCCAGTTCGCGCAGCACATGGAGCTGGGCGGTCGAGTGCGCGGTGAAGTACAGGCCGGCCGGGTCCAGCCGGGCGATGATCTCGGAGGCGTAGCGCTCGGTGTCGAACCTGTGCCATCCCCAGGTGAGTTGAGCTCGTACGGACAGGGCCGGATGCGAGCGGAAACGTGCCAGTACGGGGATGGCCGCGTCGGTGCCGATCAGGGAGGCGGTGACCACGACCCCTCGGGCCTCGGCCTCGGTCAGTCCCTCCGGCCCGGGCAGCAGCTCCAGGACGAGAGGGCCGGCCTCGGCCAGGGCACGGGCCTCCTCCGACGTCCTCGGCGGGATGAGCGCGGCCGCGTCGCGCTCCACGGCGGCCCGCACCTCGGGCGCGAGCTGCGTGGCGTGTTCCAGTGAGGCGAGGGCGAGAAGCCGTACGCGGGTCGCGGACGCCCCGTCGAGCCGTGCCGCCGCGCCGGTCATGGAGCTCAGTAGCTCGGCCCGTTCCCGTGGCCGGGCGTGGGCGACGGCCATCCGGATCACATCCGCCCACTGGGACTCCCCGGCGTTGCGCACCAGCAGCCCGAAGTCTCCGTCCTCCACCGCGGCCTTGGCGCCCAGGTAGTCCTGGAAAGTGCGGTGGACGAACTCGACCGTCCCGAGGGCGGGTTCACGGAGAAGGCCGCTGCGGACGATGAGGTGACGCAGTATCCGCGAGGCGTCGCCCTGTTGGGCGGCGGCCGGGAGGGAGGGCAGGACGTCGGCGACGATGCGTTCGGCGCGGTCGCGGTCCATCTCCACCCGGCTGTTGCGGATGAGCCAGTAGGCGAGCCGTTGCAGAAGCTGGATCTGCGGAAGTTCCGTGAGATGGATGCCGTCGTGACTGCTTCCGCGCACAAACATGTCGCGTTCCTCGTCGCGGCGCGACAGCAGCATGGAGAGCGCGGCGTCGTACAACTCCTGTCTGCCGTGCGGAAGATAGCCCCGCCGGTCACGGTGCAGTGCGCAGATCAGGCCGCACATAAGGGGGTTGGTGGCGAGGCGGCCGAGGTCCGGCTTGGTCCGGACGGCGTCGAGGAGGGACTGCTCGTAGCCGTCGAGGCGGTCCGTGTCCGAGGCGTCCAGGCGTGCCGCGGCATGCCAGCGGCGGATGAACGCGGCCACGTCGTCGCCCGTCATCGGCGAGAGGACGAGTTCGGTGAATCCGTCGGGGGCGAGCCAGTCCTCCCGTACGGCCGAGGGGCGGGACGTGACCAGCCACTGGTTGCCGGGGTAGGCGTCGAGGAGTTCACGCAGCCAGCGGCGGGTGTGTTCGCGGTCACGTTCGGGGATTTCGTCGAGGCCGTCGACGAGCAGCAGGCCGCGGCCGTGGCCGAGCACCCTGTCGGCCCAGCCGTCCGGCTGGGTCGCGTGGAAGGCGATCCGGACGGCGGACAGGAACGCTTCGGGGGCCGGAAGACCGTCCGGGCGGCGGACGAGGGTGCGCAGCGGGAGGACGAAGGGGATGCGGTCCCCCCGTTCGCCGTGCGCGGTGGTGACCGCCAGCCACTGCACCAGCGTGGTCTTGCCGGAACCGGCCACACCGCGCAGGAGAACCAGGTCCTGCTCCGACAGGGCCTGTTCGGCGGGCAGGGAGGTGGCCGCGGCGGCGACGCGCACACCGTCCGACGAGGTGGTTTCCTCGTCCGCCACGGGGCGTAGGGCCTGGAGGCTGAGGTAGGCGGCGTCCAGCGGCCAGTGTTCCGGGGAGTTGACGAGGTCGATGCCGTAGATGGTGAGGTGGCTGTGCCTGGTGGCGAGATGGGCGAGATAGCGCTCCTCGAAGGCCTGGTCGGTGCCACCCGTCATGGGTGTGCGCGCGATCAGCTCGTCCAGCTTGGCGATCGCCTTGCGCTGTTTGCGGCTCTGCTCCACGAGGGTGCGGGGGACAAAGGTCGAGCGCTGGGTGAAGAAGTGCAGGATGTGGAGGCAGGCCGTGTCGAGCAGCCCCTCGTAGAACAGGGTCGCGTCGAGGGACAGGTCCCGTTCGGGGTTCTCGCCGGCCGCGCGCAGCCGCTGGGCGAGCGCCCGGTGGCCGAGCTCCACCGCCTGGACGTCCGTCATGGTGAGGTCGCCCAGGGCGTGCAGGGTCGCGGCCAGGGCATGGACGACGGCCGGCTCCTCGTCGGTGGGGAACGGGCGCTCTCCGCCGCGCAGTGCCCGGCTGACCAAGGCTGCCGAGAGGTTGGTCAGTTCCTTCTCGCCGACGACCCGTTTCTCGCCCTTGAAGGACACGAACGCCGATATGCGTACGGGCTGGTCCACGAGCCCGGCTCCGGGGCCCTCCGCCACGAAGAGCTTCCTGATGAGAGGCCCGGCCACGCTCGAGGCCAGGCGCGTGCCGACGGTTACTGGGTCCACGACGATCCCCCCGCGAAAACGTTGAACTCGAAGGCCACCGTAGGGGCCGCGAGCCGATCGGCGCAGCAGAGCCCGGTCATTGCCCGCCGGGCCGTCCCAAGACCCTTGAAACCAGGGGCCGGAGCGTAGCCCGCGTCACATTCAGGGGGTCCCGGATCCGGTGGCCCGGTGACATGAGGCACAGGCGTTTTGTCCGGTACTAGGACGAATAGTGGATACGCGAAAACGGACATAAAGGACCTTCGGCCCGGGGTGGGGAGGCCCTGCGGCACGCCACCCGAAAGGGTGGGCCGCAGGCATGTTTGGCAAGGCGTGTGCCGCCCCGAAGTGGGCTTAAACCATGTTTCCCGGGCGAAAGCGACTGGCTCCCGTGTCGGATGTCCGAGCTGTCAAGGTTCATCAAGTTTTGCGATGAAGTACTAGCTGGCGTCGTAGATGGGGGGTTTGAGCGCCCCGGGGGGTGCGGGTTACCAATGAATGGCCCACTCGGCGGCAGGCAGTGCGCCGGAGTGGTTGTTCAGTCCCTTGTCCCCGGCTCCACGAGGTATTCATGTCGAAGCGCGTCACGTCCCGCAAGTCCCTTACTTCCCTGGTCCGCACTCGGGCGGCCGTCCTGGCCGTCGGTCTGGGCGCCTCGGCCGTACTGGGCGCAGGGGTCGCGACCGCCGCCGAAACGGGCGTCAGCACCAGCGCGACCGTCACCGCGGCCAACGCCGTTCAGACGCAGGCCGCCGCTCAGGCCAAGGCCGCCGCCGTGAAGAAGGCCGCGGCCGCCAACAAGGCCGCCGTCGCGAAGAAGGCCGTCGCCAAGAAGGCCGCCTCCTGGATCGACCCGGTCGCGAAGTACACGCTGTCCGCCACCTTCAACCAGGCCGGCGGCATGTGGGCCCACAAGCACTCCGGCCAGGACTTCGCCGTGCCGCAGGGCACCAACGTCATGGCCGCGCACGGCGGCACCGTCGTCAAGGCGGGCGGCAACGGCGCCGGTGACGGTCCGGCGTACGGCAACGCCATCGTCATCAAGCACGGCAACGGCACGTACTCGCAGTACGCCCACCTGTCGCGCATCGACGTGCACGTCGGCCAGGTCGTCGCCACCGGTCAGCACATAGCCCTGTCCGGCAACACCGGTAACTCCAGTGGCCCGCACCTGCACTTCGAGATCCGTACGACCCCGAACTACGGCTCGGCCATCAACCCCGTCACGTTCCTGCACAACATGGGCGTGACTGTCTGACCCACCCGCGCCGGTGACCCGGCGCGGAGCCCCGGTGCGGAGTGCCGGAGCAGAGCCCGAGGCGGAGCCCCGGCGTCCGGAAAGCGGCGCTAGGAAACTCCGCCTCCGTGGGCCGCTCCGCCCCCGTGGGCCTGTGTCACCAGATCGATCGCGACCTCCAGGACAGCCTTGCGCTTGTCCTCGGGGTCGCCTTCGACGTCTTTGAGCACGAACATGCCGGCGTGCATCGTGAAGAGCGCGCTGATGCAGCGGACCTGGTCGGTCAGCGGCGACTCGGGCTCCTTGATGATCTCCAGCATGCTGATCATGCGGTCCTTGAAGGTCTCGCCGATGCTCAGCTCGCGTACCGTCGCCTGGTTCTCCTGCATGAAGCGGAAGAGCGGGGACGCGCCGCCGAGGGCTTCGCTGTAGCGGCGCAGCACCTCCTTCTTGGTCTCCAGGCTGTGCGGCTGCTGCTTGCCCCAGTCGATCAGCTCGTCGAGCGGCCGCGTCAGATCCTCGAACAGGCTGATGAGGATCTCTTCCTTGGTCTTGAAGTGGTAGTAGAGCGCCGCCTTGGTGACACCGAGGTGCTCGGCTATCTCGCGCAGCGAGGTCTTCTCGTAGCCCTGCTCGGAGAAGAGTTCGAGGGCTACGTCCTGGATGCGCTGCCGTGTGTCGCCCCGGCGCTGCCGCTTGGTGCCGTCCATCGTGCCGCCCATCCTCGTATTCCTCGCGCTCCCTGAAACTTACCTGTCGACCGGCTGGTAAAACTAGTCATACTTACTTGACGCCCGGCTAGTTGCGGGGCTATTTTCCCGGAGTGTAGTCAGCTTGCCGGTCGGCAAGTAAGTAGCCGGGCGGCGGCAGAGGTACTAGGGGAGTGGGAAGAACGATGGCGGACAAGACGAAAGCGGCCGAACCGGCCGCGGAGCAGGCCGGGCCACAGGCCGACGGCCAGCCGGCGGTCGAGGGCGGGAAGCGACAGCGCAGCGTGCGCGTGGTCCTGCTCGCGCTGATGCTCACGATGATGCTGGCGATGCTCGACAACATGATCGTCGGCACGGCCATGCCGACCATCGTCGGTGATCTCGGCGGACTCGAACACCTTTCCTGGGTCGTGACGGCGTACACCCTCGCCACCGCGGCCTCCACCCCGATCTGGGGCAAGGTCGGCGACATGTACGGGCGCAAGGGCGCCTTCATGACCTCGATCGTGATCTTCCTGATCGGCTCCGCGCTGAGCGGCATGGCCCAGAACATGGGTGAGCTGATCGGATTCCGCGCCATTCAGGGTCTCGGCGCCGGCGGTCTCATGGTCGGCGTCATGGCGATCATCGGTGACCTGATCCCGCCCCGTGAGCGCGGCAAGTACCAGGGCATGATGGCCGGCATCATGGCGCTCGCGATGATCGGCGGTCCGCTGATCGGCGGCACCATCACCGACAACTGGGGCTGGCGCTGGTCCTTCTACATCAACCTGCCGCTCGGCGCGGTCGCGCTCGCCGCGATCAGCATCGTCCTGCACCTGCCGAAGAAGCGGTCCGAGACGCGCATCGACTACCTCGGTGCCGCTCTGCTGACCGTCGGCATCACCTCCATCGTCCTCGTCACCACCTGGGGCGGCACGGAGTACGCCTGGTCGTCCGCGCGGATCATGGAGCTCATCGGTCTCGGCGTCGCCGCGCTGGTCGGGTTCGTCTTCTGGCAGACCAAGGCCGCCGAGCCGATCGTGCCGCTGCACATCTTCCGCAGCCGCAACTTCACCCTGATGTCGATCATCGGCTTCGTCACCGGCTTCGCCATGTTCGGCGCCACGCTGTTCCTGCCGCTGTACCAGCAGGCGGTACAGGGCGCGTCCGCGACCAACTCCGGTCTGCTGCTGCTGCCCATGCTGGGCGCGATGCTCGTGACGTCGATGGTCGCCGGGCGGGTCACCACCGCCACCGGCCGCTACAAGATCTTCCCCGTCATCGGCGGTGTGCTGATGGTGATCGGCCTCTACCTGCTGTCGACGATGGACACGGACACCACCCGTTTCATGTCCGGCGTCTACATGGCCGTCCTCGGCCTGGGCATGGGCTGCCTGATGCAGGTCACCATGCTGGTGGCGCAGAACAGCGTGGAGATGAAGGACATGGGCGTCGCGTCCTCCTCCACCACCCTGTTCCGTACGCTCGGCTCGTCGTTCGGTGTCGCCGTCATGGGCGCGCTGTTCAACAACCGCGTCAAGGACGTCATGGCCGAGAAGGCCGGCGCGCTGGGCTCGAAGATCACCGAGCAGTCCCCGCAGCTGGACGCGGCGAGCCTGGCGAAGCTGCCGGCGGCGGCTCGCGAGGCCTACCAGCACGCGGTGTCGGCCGGTACGCACTCGGCCTTCCTGCTGGGCGCGTCGGTGGCCGTGATCGTGATGATCTCGTCGGTGTTCGTCAAGGAGGTCGCCCTCAAGGGAGCGGGAGCGCCCAAGCCCGCCGAGGACGGCACGCCGGCCGAGGCACCCCAGGTCCCGCTCGCCGAGACGGTCTGACCTGATCGCGGGGCCGGCCTTTCCGCCGGCCCCTGAACTCCTCGAAACGAAGGCCCCCGGCGTTGTCCGCCCCGGGGGCCTTCTCCCGTGCGGGCCTTCTCCTGTGCGGGCCTTCTCCCGTGCCGGGTCACTGTCAGTGCCGCGTGCCACCATCGGGAACGTGGACCGAATGCGGCAGTTGCGGCTCGCCAAGGACGTCATCGATCGGGACTGGGCCGAGCCCGGCACCGATCTCGACGCGCTGGCCGCGCGGGCCGGATATTCGCGGTATCACTTCATACGGGCCTTCAAGGCGGCGTACGGCGAGACCCCGGGCCAGTATCTGACGCACCGGCGCATCGACCGGGCCGAGGACCTGCTGCGCACCGCGAACCTCTCGGTGACCGGGATCTGCCATCTGGTCGGCTTCAGCAGCCTCGGCACCTTCTCGACGCGCTTCAAGACATGGACCGGGCTGACCCCGAGCGAGTACCGGGCGAAACACGTCGGGCGGGGTGCCGCGCTGATACCCGGCTGCTACGCGATGCTCTGGGCCGGCGGCTTCCGGACCGGGCCGGGCGCGGAATCCCGTACCGGCTCCGGTGCGCCGGGCGCGGAATCCCGTTCGGGCTCCGGTGGGGGAGAGCGCAATTCCGGAGAAGCGCCGTGACGCGGAGGCCGCCTACCGTGGCAGGGAACGCACAGAGGACGCCGATCCGGCCCGACCGCGCACACCTCGCGATCCCGCACACCTGGAGCACACCATGATCAAAGGACTCGCCATCTCGACCGTCTGGGTCCTCGACCAGGACCGGGCCAAGGAGTTCTACACCGAGAAGCTCGGGCTCGAACTCCGTACGGACATGACGATGGGCGAGGGCGGCATGCGCTGGCTCACCGTCGGCGCCCCGGATCAGCCCGGGATCGAGCTGACCCTCATGGTGCCCGGACCGCCCGCCATGGACCCCGAGTCCGCCGAGATGATGAAGAAGCTGATCGCCAAGGGCGTGCTCGGCGCGGGCGTGCTGAGGACCGACGACATCCACGGCGACTACAAGAAGCTCAAGGACCGCGGCGTGGAGTTCCTCCAGGAACCGCAGGAGCGCCCGTACGGCACGGAAGCGCTGTTCCGCGACGACTCGGGGAACTGGTTCTCCTTCACCCAGCAGCGCGAGGGCGAGCTCGACCTGGACAAGGACTGGAGCCGCTAGGACTGGCCCCGCCGGGCCTGGCCCCGTTGGGCCTGGCCCCGCCGGGCCTGGCCCCCGCCGGGGCTGTAGCCCCTGGGACGGGCCCCGCCGGGCCCGTAGCCGTCAGGCCGGGCCCTCGCCGTTGCGGCTATTTCCCGGACGGCGGCAGGATCGGGTAGCTCCCGGTGCTCGTCGGCGCGTGTTCCGGCAGCCACAGCACCGCGACCGCGCCCTCGGCGGGTACGTCGTCCGGGGCCCCGGCGGGCCGGACGTTGCGGAAGGTCAGCCGCGCGCCGAGCACCCGTGCCTGGCCCGCGGCGATGGTGAGGCCGAGTCCGTGGCCGTCGCCCGCGCGGTCGGTGCTGCCGGTGCGGAAGCGGCTCGGCCCCTCGGCGAGGAGCTTCTCGGGGAAGCCGGGGCCGTGGTCGCGGACGCGGATGACGCGGCCCTCGACGGTGACCTCGATCGGCGGTCGGCCGTGCCGGGCGGCGTTCGCCAGGAGGTTGAGCAGGACGCGCTCCAGGCGGCGCGGGTCCGTGGTGACCTCCGACTCGTGCACCACCCGCACCTCGACGTCCGCGCCCTTGGCGGCCACTCGCCGGGCCACGAACTCGCCGAGCATGATGTCCTGCAGCTCGGCCCGCTCGGAGGCCCCGTCGAGCCGGGCGACCTCGAGGACGTCCTCGACGAGGGTGCGCATGGCCTGCGCCCGGTCCCGTACGAGCTCGGTGGGGCGGCCGGGCGGCAGCAGCTCGGCCGCCGTGAGCAGCCCCGTCACCGGGGTGCGCAGTTCGTGGGCGATGTCGGCGGTGACCCGGCGCTCGGCCTCGATGCGCTGCTGGAGCGCGTCGGCCATGGCGTCCACGGCACGCGCGAGGTCATCGGTCTCGTCGAGCACGACACCGCCGATCGCGTCCCGCACCCGGACGTCCCGCTCGCCCTTGGCGACCCGGTTCGCGGCGGCCGCCGCCTTGCGCAGTCGGCGCGACAGCTGGCCGCCGATGAGCACACCGAGCGCGCTGCCGCCGAAGACGACGGCGATGGAGCCGATGATCAGCGCCTGGTCGAGGTCCTTCATCACGTCCGCGTTGCGGTCCGTGAACCGCTCGTGCCAGGACAGCACCTGGCCGTTCCTGAGCGGTACGGCGGCCCAGATGTCCGGCACGCCTTTCGCGCTGTCGGAGACGTAGGTCGCCCGCCGCCCCTCCGAGACCTTCGTCATCAGGTCCACCGGAATGGCGGGATCGTCGATCTTGGCCCCGAACGGCGGCGGCCGGCCCGGCCCGTACATGCGCTCGGCGAGCTGGATGCGCTCGTCGGCCAGGTCGCGCGAGTTGTCCAGCATCGAGACGCGGGCCGCGTTGTGCACGACCAGGCTCAGCGCGATGGCGACCAACGCGCCGACCAGGGCGATCGCCGTGCTCAGCTTCCAGCGGATGCCCGTACGAATGCTCGTACCCGAATCCGCGCCCCGGTCGATCCCGATGCCGATGCTTCGGCTCCTGCCGGTGACTCCGCCGAGGCCTCCGGCCCTGCCGGTACCCCTGCCGAGGATCTCGCCCCCGCCGGAATCTCTGTGGACGCCGACGCCCACGTCGTCGCGCCAACCCGTGTTCACGCCGCCGCCCGCGTCCGCGCGTCTCCCCGGAACCGGTGCCTGCCCCGGAACCGAGGGCTTCCCCGGAGCCGAGCGCTGAAATATCCCCCGCATACCGTGCTCAGGCCTTCAACTTGTAGCCGAAGCCGCGGACCGTCTCGATACGGTCCTGGCCGATCTTCGTACGCAGCCGCTGCACATGGACGTCGACCACACGGGTGTCCCCGCCCCAGCCGTAGTCCCACACACGTTCGAGCAGCTTGTCGCGGCTCAGCACCGTCCCGGGCGCGGACGAGAACTCCAGGAGCAGCCGCATCTCGGTGGGCGTCAGCGCCACCGGCGTACCGCTCCTGAGAACCTCCATGCCTTCGGTGTCGATCTCCAGATCACCGAACGCCAGCACCCCGCCGTCCACCGGCGCGGATCCTTCGGCCGTCGCGCCCGCGCCGCCGCTCGCGTGCCCGAAGCGGCGCAGCACCGCGCGGATACGGGCGACCAGCACGGCGCCGTCGAAGGGCTTGGTCACATAGTCGTCGGCGCCCGCCTCCAGGCCGAGCACGACGTCGATCGAGTCGGCGCGCGCGGACAGCATGATGACCGGCACGGTCGACTCGTCGCGGATACGACGGCACAGCGAGACGCCGTCGAGCCCGGGGACCATTACGTCCAGCAGGGCGATGTCGGGACGGTCGGCGCGGAACGCCTCCAGGCCCGAGAGCCCGTCGGGCATGGCCGTGACCGCGAAGCCGTCGCGCTCCAGGGCGAGTTGCGTGGCCTCGCGGATGACGTCGTCGTCCTCGACGAACAGGACGTGGGTCTGCTCTGCCATCCGGCTGCTCCGTCCCCTCTCAGTTCGCGTCGGGGTCGGGCGAACTCGTGCCGCCCACCGCGTTGCTGTAGTCGTTGTGGATCCGGGACTGCTCGGTGAAGCGCGTCGCGGACCAGCTGTAGGTGATCACTTCCTCGCTGGAGGGGTACGACACCGGGTCGCCCTTCTCGTACAGCTGCTGGGTGACCACCAGATCGCCCCGGTCGATCTCGGCGTAGACCGGCGGCTCCTCGGCCTTGAAGACATTCTGGTACCTGCCGTTCTGCTCGCGATAGACGTACGAGCCGACGCCGACGGCATCGGCACAGGTCATCACGTTGATCACGATGTCGTTCGAGGAGCCGCCGGTCAGGTCCCCGTACGACACGTCGACCGGGTACTCGTCGGCGACGCACGGCTTCAGGTCGCGCTTGACCGCCGCGCTGACCGCCGGGTCACCCTTGACGATCTTGACCGCGTCCACGCGCTTGGGTGCCTTGGAGGGCGACCCGGAGACGGCCGGCGTGATGCTGCCCTTGGCGACGGCGTCGCTGCCCGCCGGGCCCTCGTCGCGGGCGCCGGTGCCGCCGGTGGCGCACGCGGTCACGAAAAGGCCGAGGGCGGTGAGCCCGGCAGCCGCCGAACTCCCCGCCTTCAGGGCCGCTCTGGCCCCAACTCCTAGGCCGCGCAACGCTCCCGCTCCTCACGTTCGAGCGCGCGGGCGTCCAGGTCGCGGCTCTCCAGCTCCTCGCGGAGCCGCGCCAGCGCCCGGTGCAGCGTGCTCTTGACCGTTCCGGCCGACATACCGAGTGCGGCGGCCGTCTCTTCCGTGGACATCTGCTCCCAGTGTCGCAGCACCACGACACTGCGCTGCTTGGGTGCCAGCACCTTCATGATGTCCATCAGCAGCGCGCGGTCCGCGTGCTGCTCGGTGGCGTCCTCCACACACGCGTCCGGCAGCTGCTCGGTGGGCACCTCCTCGAGCTTGCGGGCCCGCCACCACTCGGTGCGCGTATTGATCATCACGCGGCGCAGGTAGGCGTCGGCGAGGCGCTTGTCCGCGATGCCCTCCCACCGGCCGTACGTCCGTACGAGCGCGGTCTGGAGCAGGTCCTGGGCGTCGACCGGGTCGGGGACCAGGCGGCGTGCACTGCGCAGCAGCGCGTCCTGCCGAGTGCGGACGTACTCCTCGAATTCGAGCACCTCGCCGTGCGCCATGATCAACCGCCTCCATCCCCGTTTCCGACCTGCCTGCTGCCGGTTGTCCGTTGCCCTGCGAACCGCCGCTCTCCCGCCGCTCGTTGCGGCCTTTCCTGCGGTACGGCACTGAAGCTACGGAGGGGTTGTCACGGGGTTGTCCGAGACAGCCTGCGGCCAGCACTCGGCTGTCCGTCGGTTGTGTAACGGTCGTGGGTGCGGGGTAAAGGGATGCGGTCGTACGTCCCGGTTGATCCGGTTTTGGTGTCGCCGCTATGTCAGGGGCAGCCGATACAGACCACCCGGGAGCGGCTCCACGAGTCCGTCGGCGACGAGTCCGTCGAGTGCCCGGCCCCGCTGGACGGGTTCGTCCCACACCCGGTCCAGCGCGGTCTGCGGAACCGGCACATGCGCCTCCCGCAGGACGGCCAGCAGCTTGCCGCGCACCTGGCGGTCCGTGCCCGCGTACGTCTGCCCCTTGCGCGGCGGTCCGTCGTGCTCCGGCTTGCCGGCCAGCCGCCACGCGCACTGCGCGGCGATCGGGCAGCGGTGACACGTCTCGTTCTTCGCCGTGCAGACCAGTGCGCCGAGCTCCATGGACGCCGCGGCCCAGCGCGACGCCGTGCTCTCGCTCTCGGGCAGCAGGGCGCGGGCGAGCCTGCGTTCGGCGGCGGTGGTGGCGTTCGGCGGGTACTGCACGCCGGTGACGGCGCGGGCGAAGACCCTGCGGACGTTGGTGTCCAGTACGGGATGCCGCTGGCCGTAGGCGAACGACGCGACCGCCGCGGCCGTGTACTCCCCGATGCCGGGCAGCGCCAGCAACTGCGCGTGCTCCGTCGGTACGTCGCCGCCGTGCCGCTCCATTATGGCCACGGCGGCGCCGTGCAGACGCAGTGCGCGGCGCGGGTAACCGAGCCGCCCCCAGGTCCGGACGGCTTCCCCGGGGGCGTCCTTCGCGAGATCGGCGGGGCGCGGCCAGCGGGCCAGCCACTGTTCGTACACGGGCAGGACGCGGTTGACCGGGGTCTGCTGGAGCATGAACTCGCTGACCATCACCGCCCAGGGACCGGCATCGGGATGCCGCCAGGGCAGATCGCGGGCGTGCTCGTCGAACCAGGCGATGACGGGGGTGTGGAGGTTCTCGCCGGGAGCGTTCCGGGTGGGCTCGGTGGGCTTGGTGGGTGCAGTCATGGCGATGTCGATCCTGCCATGCGGCGGTGAGGATGCGGGGACGACGCCGGGGGCGGGCGGTGGTGAAAGACCGCACCCGGCGGCCGTCGCGGCGCCGGGAGGGGTGCCCGCCGGGATGATGATCCGGAAAAGTTGGTACCAGGGCGGCGGGTGGGGCGAGCGGCGCGGCCGATCTCTCGTACAGTTTGCGCCGTGGGATCTCTGCGCAATCCGGTCGGGCCGCTCCCCTCCACCATTTACTGGCGTCGGAGGGCCGTTCTGCTGTCCGTAGTAGGGCTGTTGGGCCTGTTCACCGTCTGGGTGGTCGGCACCGGCGGCGGGGGCGGCAACAACAGTGCCGGCGGGTCGAACGGCAAGAACCCCGCGAGCTCGATCACGCCGGGCCCGTCCGGTTCGGGCCCCGCGATCAGCCAACACCCGGGCGGCCGCGACGAGTCGAGCGGCAGCGACGGCGGCACCGGCGGGAGCGGGAGCGACAGCGGCGGCGGGTCCGGCGGGGGTTCCGGCTCCGGTGACGGTTCAGGCGACGGCTCCACGGGCTCCGGCGCGAGTGCCGGCGGCGGCTCCGACGACGGGGCGAAGAACGGCGGCGGCGGATCGGCCGATCAGCTCCCGGCCGGTTCCACTCTCCCCAACTGCACCCCGGACAATGTGAAGTTGACGCTCAAGAGCGTGCACAACAGGTACGCCCCCGGTGAGCAGCCCGCGATCGATCTCATCGCCAAGAACACCTCGGGCAGCGACTGCAAGGTCGATCTCGGCCCGAAGAACACGGTCCTGACGATCACTCAGGCGGGCAGCGACAAGGACATCTGGGCCTCGGACGACTGCCCGAAGGACACCGCGGGCGTCCTCTACCGCGTGCCGGCCGGCAGCCAGGTCGTCTACACGGTGAAGTGGGACCGCAAGCCCGGCGCCCCCGAGTGCGCGACGCCGCCTGCGGGTTCGGCCCCCGCCGGCACCTACCTGGTCGAGGCGAAGGCCCCGGGCCTGACGAAGGCGCAGACGTCGTTCGTCCTGTCCAAGGACTGAGGGTCCGGGCCCTCGGCCCGGCCGGCCCCGATCCGAGGGGCCGCGGCGCGATGAGGCCCGAACCGGGGCCTCGACCGACTGGGAACCCCTAGACGTAGCGCTCCAGGATCGACGACTCCGCGAGACGGGACAGCCCCTCGCGGACGCTGCGCGCGCGTGCCTCGCCCACGCCGTCGACCGTCTGGAGGTCGTCCACGCTCGCGGCGAGGAGCTTCTGGAGCCCGCCGAAGTGCTCCACGAGCCGGTCGATGATCGCGCCGGGCAGGCGCGGCACCTTGGCCAGGAGGCGGAAGCCGCGCGGGGAGACCGCGGAGTCGAGCGCCTCGGGAGAGCCGGTGTAGCCCAACGCTTTTGCCACCGTGGAGAGTTCGAGGAGTTCGGCGTGGGCGAGCGCGTCCAGCTCGGAGAGCGCCTCGTCGACCGTGCGGGAGCGCTTGGCGGTCGGCTCGGGCACATAGTCCCGTACGACCAGCTCGCGGTCGGGCTCGACGCCGGCGATCAGCTCGTCGAGCTGAAGGGTCAGCAGACGGCCGTCCGTGCCCAGTTCGACGACGTACTCGGCGATCTCTGTGGCGATGCGGCGCACCATCTCCAGACGCTGCGCGACCGCGGAGACGTCCCGGACGGTGACCAGGTCCTCGATCTCCAGCGCCGACAGCGTTCCCGCGACCTCGTCCAGGCGGAGCTTGTAGCGCTCCAGAGTGGCGAGGGCCTGGTTGGCGCGCGAGAGGATCGCGGCGGAGTCCTCCAGGACACGGCGCTGACCGTCGACGTACAGCGCGATCAGACGCATCGACTGGGAGACCGAGACGATGGGGTAGCCGACCTGCTTGCTCACCCGGTCCGCGGTGCGGTGCCGCGTGCCCGTCTCTTCCGTCGGGATGGTCGGGTCGGGCACCAGCTGCACGCCCGCCCGGAGAATCTTGGTGATGTCCTTGTCGAGCACGATGCCGCCGTCGAGCTTGCACAGTTCACGCAGACGGGTCGCGGTGAACTCCACATCCAGGACGAACCCGCCCGTACACATCGCTTCGACGGTCTTGTCGGAGCCGAGCACGATGAGCCCGCCCGTGTTGCCGCGGAGGATCCGTTCAAGCCCGTCGCGCAGCGCCGTGCCGGGTGCCACGGCGCTCAGTGCGGCGCGCATCAGGCCATCGGCACCGGAGCTCCCACCGGACTTTCCGGGAGCTGCTGCCCGGTCGTTGGCTGCCACTGCACTCCTCCGGTCGAAGGTTTCCGGCCGCCCTCGGTTCGTACGGACGGGCGAGACCAGGGCAAAGTCTACCGGCGCTGCTCCTCGTCCCGTGGGGCCTCTCTGCGACGCGAGCGCGGAAGGACACTCAGCGCCGCGCCGATGTCGGCCACTTCCAGGACCTTCATACCGGCCGGGACCTTGCCCGGATCGGTCGGTACGAGAGCGTGGGTGAAGCCCAGACGGTGTGCTTCGGAGAGCCTGCGCTGGACGCCCGTGACCCGTCTGACCTCGCCCGCGAGCCCCACTTCGCCGATCGCCACGAGGTTCTTGGGCAGCGGGGTGTCACTGGCCGCGGACGCCAGGGCGAGCGCGATGGCGAGGTCCGCGGCGGGCTCGGAGAGCTTCACACCGCCGACCGTCGCCGAGTAGATGTCCCGCTTCCCGAGGGCGCTGATCTTGCCGCGCTGCTCCAGGACGGCGAGCATCATCGAGACGCGGGAGGTCTCCAGGCCGGATGTCGTACGGCGCGGGGAGGGGATCTGGGAGTCCACGGTGAGCGCCTGCACTTCGGCGACCAGCGGGCGGCGGCCTTCGAGGGTGACGGTGAGGCAGGTGCCGGGGACGGGTTCGGTCCGGCGCGTCAGGAAGAGCCCCGAGGGGTCGGTGAGGCCGGTGATGCCCTCGTCGTGCAGCTCGAAGCAGCCGACCTCGTCCGTCGTGCCGTAGCGGTTCTTGACCCCCCGGACGAGCCTCAGGCGCGCGTGCCGGTCGCCCTCGAAGGACAGGACGACGTCCACGAGGTGTTCGAGCAGCCGGGGTCCGGCGATCGCGCCGTCCTTGGTGACATGTCCCACAAGCAGCGTGGACATGCCGCGCTCCTTGGAGGCGCGGATGAGCGCGCCCGCGACCTCCCGGACCTGGGCCATGCCGCCGGGTGCGCCGTCGATCTCCGGGGAGGCGATCGTCTGGACGGAGTCCAGGATGAGCAGGGACGGCTTCACCGCGTCCAAGTGGCCGAGGACGGCCGCCAGATCGGTCTCCGCGGCGAGATAGAGGTGGTCGTCGATCGCCTTGATGCGGTCCGCGCGGAGCCGCACCTGGCTGGCCGACTCCTCGCCCGTCACATACAAGGTGCGGTGTTCGTCGCTCGCGGACTTGGCCGCCACGTCCAGCAGGAGGGTGGACTTGCCGACGCCCGGCTCGCCCGCGACGAGGACGACCGCCCCGGGCACGAGACCGCCGCCGAGGACACGGTCCAGCTCGGGCACGCCGGTGCTGCGGGCGGTGGCCTGACGGCCGTCGACCTGTCCGATGGGCACCGCGGAGGTGGTGACCCGTCCCGGTGCCGTCGTGCGGACAGCGGGCGTGCCGTACTCCTCGACCGTCCCCCATGCCTGGCATTCGGGGCAGCGGCCGAGCCACTTGGCCGTCTGCCAGCCGCACTCGGTGCAGCGGTAGGACGGACGGTCCTTCGCGGTTTTCGTACGGGCAGCCATGACCGAACCGTAGCCGGAGCCACTGACAACCCGGCACGCGCCGGTACGGCCCCGCCCGGGGCCGCCGCCCCGGGCGGGGTTCCGAGCCGATGTGTCCCGTGCCCTGAGTCGTGGGGCCACGGGCCTCCGAACCCTCCGGGGCCCTTGGCGCGAGCCCCCGTGCCCCGTTCCCACCCCCGCGGGACCGGGCCCCGCGCGGAGCCCCCGCCGACCCGTCTGCCATGGACCGCCATCGCCATCTGTGACGGCTCAGGCCAGAGGTCGGGGGTTCCTGTCCTCTTATGAGGGATCGTTTCACCCGTACGGATTAAATGTGCTCAAGGGGGAGGAAGGGGCTGCCTCCGGGCACCTACGGTCGCACGGGTGACGAGCAGCAGTCCGGAGACCTCCATGCACACCACCGGCGCACACCGGGCGCACGGAGCCGCGCGCAAGCGGGCGGCCGCGCCCCGTGGCGCGACCCCGCGCACCCTGGTCCAGCGTCCCCCCGCGCGTTACGAGCCCTACCTGGACGGCCTGTTCACCTATTGCCTGTCCGTGCTGTGCGACCACGACGCGGCCACCGCCGCCCTGGGGGACGCCCTCGCGCTGGCCGAGCGGCGTGGCCCGCGCGGCCCGGAGTCCGCAGGCGACCGCAGGGCCTGGCTCTACGCGCTCGCCCGCTGGTCCTGCCTGCGCAGGCTCACCGAAGCGCGGCGCAGGCGGCAGGCGGCACACGCCTCAGGGCGGCACACACCCCACAGGAGCGACCCCCTGGGTGCCGCCAGGGGCCCCCACGAAGAGGCCGCCCTCAAGGGAGTGCACAAGGCCGCCGCCGACCGGCGCGCTGCCGAGGCGCTGAGCGCCGCTCCCGTGGCCCAGGAGGTCCAGGACGACCGCCGGCGCGAACTCGCCCAGCTGGCCTGGCCGGAGGCCGCCGGAACCACCCCGGAGCAGCGAGAGGCGCTCGAACTCGCCGTGCGCCACCAGCTCGCCGCCCACGAGGTCGCCGCCGTCCTCGGCATGGACCTCGCCACGGCGCGCGAGCTGCTCGCCTCCGCCGCCTGCGAGGTCGAACGCACCCGCGCGGCCCTCGCCGTCGTGGAGACCGGCGCCTGTCCCAGCGTCGCCCGGCTCACCGGCGACAGCCGGCTCGTGCTGAGCACCACCCTGCGCGGCGAGCTGGTCCGGCACGTCGACGACTGCCCCCGCTGCCGCCGCACCGCCGAGCGCGCGGTCCCCGGCGCCTGGCCGGGCACCAGCGTCACGCCCGCGGCGCTTCCCGTGCTGGAGGCCCCGCACGCGGCCCTGCGCGTCGCGATGGCGCACACCCCACGCGCGCGGGGCAGCGCTCCGCGCTTCGACCGGCGCGGCTTTCCGATGGACCCCAAGGACCACGCCGCCCGAAGGGACCGCCTTCGCGCGCGTGCCGTCACGACGACGATCGTCGCCACCGTCGTCGCCGCACCCGTGCTCGCCCTCTGGGCGGCGTACCGGGGCGCACCGCTGACCGGCGAGGGCGTGGACGGCCGCCCGGCCAGCACGAGCGAGGCCCAGGACCCCGAGGGTCTGGACGGCGGGCAGGCGGGCGGCTACGAGAACGCCGGGAACGCCAGCGCGGGACCCGGCTCCCGCTTCACCAAGGGCAGTGGCTCGCCGGACGTCTCCGTGGAGGTCGTCAGCGCCCGCGGAAGCACTCCGGGGCACCTGTCGGTGGCCGCCGGAACCAGCGGCGACACGACCCTGGTCACGCTGACCGCGTCCGGCAGTTCGCCGGTCCGCTGGTCCGCGCGCACGGGCGCGTCATGGCTCTACCTCAGCCAGTCCTCGGGAACGCTCGAACCGGGCGATTCGTTGACGATCAAGGTGTACGTCGATCACCTTCGCGAGCCGGTGGGCCACTGGACCGCGCGGGTGGCGATCGCCCCGGCGGGCGCGGTGGTCACCATCGCGGGGTACGGGAAGGCGGGCTCGCCCCGGCCCGGCGGCCACCCCGACCCCACCGCGACCGGCCCGAGCCCCTCAGGACCGGGCTCCACCGCGACCCCGACCGCGACCCCGACCAGCCCGGACCCGTCCCCGACCGACCCGACGCCGACACCCACGGCCACCGACTCGTCCTCCTCGGACCCGGGCGACTCGTCGCCACCGCCGAGCGACGGCGACGACCCGGGCACCTCGTAGGAACCGAGCCACTCGCCGTACGACCGGGATAGGAACCCAGCCCACTGGAGCCGCGGGATGGCGCCAGTCCACCGGAGCCGCGGGATGCGGACTCAGTCCACCGGATCCGTAGGAGGCGAACCCAGTCCACCGGACCCGCGGTATTGCGGACTCAGTCCACCGGATCCGCGGGATGGGGTGCCAGCAGCGGAAGCTGCGAGGCCAGCCGCTCCTCACAGAGCTGGACCAGACGGTCGTACCCCGCCTTGCCCATCAGCTCGATCAGCTCCGGACGGTACGAGACGTACACCGGGTCGCCGGCGCCGTGTGCCGAGGTCGCCGACGTGCACCACCAGTGCAGGTCGTGGCCGCCCGGTCCCCAGCCGCGCCGGTCGTACTCGCCGATGGAGACCTGGAGCACCCGGGTGTCGTCCGGCCGGTCGATCCACTCGTACGTACGACGTACGGGCAGCTGCCAGCAGACGTCCGGCTTGGTCTCCAGCGGCTCGCGCCCCTCCTTGATGGCCAGGATGTGCAGCGAGCAGCCCGCGCCACCGGCGAAGCCGGGACGGTTCTGGAAGATGCAGGAGCCTTCGTACGGGCGGGTCTGGCGGTCGCCGTCCTCGTCCTTGGACACCCAGCCCGTCTCCACCCCCACGTCATGGTTCTGCCAGATGTCCGGCGTGAGCCGGGCCACGTGCCCGGCCACCCGCTTCTCGTCGTCCTCGTCGGAGAAGTGGGCCCCCAGCGTGCAGCAGCCGTCGTCGGCGCGACCCGCCTGGATGCCCTGGCAGCCGCTCCCGAAGATGCAGTTCCAGCGAGAGGTCAGCCAGGTCAGATCGCACCGGAAGACCTGCTCGTCATCGGCCGGATCAGGGAACTCCACCCACGCGCGAGCGAAGTCGAGCCCCTTCTCGTCGCTTTTCTGCACGGACTTCTTGGACTTGGTGGCCTTCGCCTGCGGAGATCCCGTGGCTGATTTGTCGGGCTTCGCCTTTTTCGTCTTTGGCACGGGTCCAGGGTAAGTCGCTTCCGCCCGCTCCGGGGACGCCCCGGCGGCTGCCCGGAGATCACCGTTCGACGTGGGCTTTCGCCCCGCCCCTCGTGAATCGCGGTGTGGGCAGTAGCGTTCCGTACATGAGACTCGGTGTCCTCGACGTGGGATCGAACACGGTGCATCTGCTGGTGGTGGACGCCCACCCCGGCGCCCGGCCACTGCCCGCCCACTCGCACAAGGCCGATTTGCGGCTTGCCCAACTGCTCGACGAGAGCGGGGCGATCGGCCCCGAAGGCGTCGACAAGCTGATCGAGACGGTCCAGGACGCCCTGGAGGCCGCCGAGGACAAGGGTGTCGAGGCCCTGCTGCCGTTCGCGACGTCGGCCGTGCGCGAGGCCAGCAACGCCGACGAGGTTCTCGCCCGGGTGCAGGCCGAGACCGATGTAGAGCTGCAGGTTCTCACCGGCGCGGAAGAGGCCCGGCTCACCTTCCTGGCGGCCCGCCGCTGGTTCGGCTGGTCGGCGGGCAAGCTGCTCGTCCTCGACATCGGCGGCGGCTCCCTGGAGATCGCGTACGGCATGGACGAGGAGCCGGACGCGGCGGTGTCGCTGCCGCTCGGCGCCGGCCGGCTGACCGCGGGCTGGCTGCCCACCGACCCGGTGGACCCGGCGGCCGTGCGGGCGCTGCGCCGGCATGTGCGGGCCCAGATCGCCCGGACGGTCGGAGAGTTCAGCCGCTTCGGCGCCCCCGACCACGTGGTCGCGACCTCCAAGACGTTCAAGCAGCTCGCTCGGCTCGCCGGTGCCGCACGCTCCACCGACGGCCTGTACGTCCAGCGCGAGCTCAAGCGCCGTTCCCTGGAGGACTGGGTTCCCCGCCTCACGTCCATGACGGCCGACGAAAGGGCCGAGCTGCCGGGCGTCTCCCCGGGCCGCTCCAGCCAACTCCTCGCCGGCGCCCTGGTCGCCGAGGCCGCCATGGACCTCTTCGGCGTGGAGACCCTGGAGATCTGCCCCTGGGCCCTCCGCGAGGGCGTCATCCTGCGCCGCCTGGACCAGATGGCCTCGGAGTAACCCAAAACGGAACCCGCCGCAGCCACCCGATCCGGCGGTGACGGTGTAACGGGCCCCGGGGGAAGGTGCCGCAAGGGGACGCGGGGAACGGCGCGACAAGCCTCCTGCGGCGGTCAGCCGCGCGACGGCGGCTTCGCCCACGGCGGGTGGGCAGCCGATCCGGCGGTGACGGTGTAACGGGCCCCGGGGGAAGGTGCCGCAAGGGGGCGCGGGGAACGGCGCGACAAGCCCCCTATGGCGGTCAGCCGCGCGACGGCGGCCTCGCCCACGGCGAGTGGGCAGCCTCCCCCACGGCAAGTGGGCACCCGAGCCCGGCGGCAAGTGGGCACCCGCCCCGGGTGTGGGCACCCGCCCGGGACCGTGGCGTCGATCACGTGGGCGCTCCGGCGCGCGGCCGTGGAGCCGATCACCGGAGCGTCCCGGCAGGGCCCCGCACCCTTCGGGCCGACGGCCCGCCGCACCCCGGCCCGGAAGCTCGAACACCCCCAGGTCGGAGGCCCGTCCACCACCCGCCCGCAGGGCCGGTCCGCCCCCGGGCCGGAGCCCAACCCACCCTCGCCGGGGGCCCACAGGAGCCTCCCGGCCAAGCTCGCCGCCCCTCGCCCAACCGCCGGAGGCACCCCGTACGCTGTCCCTCGTGGCAGAACCAGTGGTGCGCATCCCGGATGCGAAGGTCGCCCTGTCCACGGCCTCCGTGTACCCGGAGTCGACCGCGACGGCCTTCGAGATCGCCGCGCGCCTCGGGTACGACGGCGTCGAGGTCATGGTGTGGACCGATCCCGTCAGCCAGGACATCGACGCGCTGCGCCGCCTCAGCGACTACCACCGGATCCCGATCCTCGCCGTTCACGCCCCCTGTCTGCTGATCACCCAGCGGGTCTGGTCCACCGACCCGTGGATCAAGCTTCAGCGTGCCAGGGCCGCCGCCGAGAAGCTCGGCGCGAGCACCGTCGTGGTCCATCCCCCGTTCCGCTGGCAGCGCCAGTACTCCCGTGACTTCGTCACCGGGATCTGGCGCATGGCCGACGAGACGGACGTGCGATTCGCCGTCGAGAACATGTACCCGTGGCGCTACCGCGACCGCGAGATGCTCGCGTACGCCCCCGACTGGGACGTGACGAAGGACGACTACCGGCACTTCACGATCGACCTCAGCCACACCGCGACCGCCCGCACCGACGCCCTGCAGATGATCGACCGCATGGGCGACCGCCTCGGACACGTCCACCTCGCCGACGGCAACGGTTCCAACAAGGACGAGCACCTGGTCCCGGGCCGCGGCACCCAGCCCTGCGCCGAACTCCTGGACCGGCTCGCGCTGTCCGGCTTCGACGGCCATGTCGTCATCGAGGTCAACACCCGCCGCGCGATGTCCAGTGCCGAACGCGAGGCCGACCTCGCGGAGGCCCTCGCCTTCACCCGGCTCCACCTCGCCTCCGCCGTGAAGGTGCCCCGCGGATGACGGACGCCGCCCCCCGCCGCGGCCGGGGACGCCCCACCCGTACGCAGACGGAGGCGGGCCCCACCACCCGCGACCGCATCCTGGAGGCGGCCCGCGAGGAGTTCTCCGAGCGCGGGTACGAGAAGACGTCGATCCGCGGCATCGCCAGGTCCGCCGACGTGGACTCGGCCCTCGTGCACCACTACTTCGGCACCAAGGAACAGGTCTTCGAGGCGGCCGTCGAGGGAGCCATGGCCCCCGCGCTCGGCGCCCCCGACACGATCGTCGAGGGCCCTCTCGACGGCGTCGGGGAACGCCTGACCCGCTTCTTCCTCGGCGTCTGGGAGAACCCCACGAGCCGTACCCCGCTGCTCGCGATCGTCCGCTCGGCGGTGAACAACGACACCGCGGCCGCCGTCTTCCGCCGCCTCGTCGCAGCCCAGCTGCTGCGCCGCGTCGCGGGTCGGCTCGACGTCCCGGACGCGGAGCTGCGCGTGGAGCTGGCGGCGGCCCAGCTGGTCGGGGTCGCGATGCTGCGCCATGTGATCAAGGTCGAGCCGCTGGCCTCCGTGGACCTGGAACGCATCGTGGCCAGGGTGGCGCCGGTGGTGCAGGGACACCTGACGAACCCATGAGGACACCGGACGAACCGCGCGATGCGGACGCCTGACGAACCCCATGAGGACACCCGACGAACCGATGCGGACACCTGACGAACCCATGAGGACACCCGACGAACCGATGCGGACACCTGACGAACCCATGAGGACACCGGGCGAACCGATGAGGCATCCGCCGAACCAAGAGGCATCCGGCGAGCCCATCCGGACACCTGGCGAACTCATGAGCGAGCGGACCCGTCGCCGAGCTCGTTCCGCCGCGGCAGGACACCGCTGACATGCGCGTATGCCGTGCGAAGGCGGCCGCTGGTCGAGACGTACGTTCCGAGATGCGGACGGCCTGTCCGGATCCTGGAGCACCGGCGTACGCTCGACTTCAGTCATAACCCTCCTCATGCCTCCCCGAAGGAGCGAGCGACGATGCCCGAGCTGAGGTCCCGCACAGTCACCCACGGCCGCAATATGGCGGGCGCACGCGCCCTGATGCGCGCCTCCGGTGTACCGGGCGCGGACATCGGACGGAAGCCGATCATCGCGGTCGCCAACTCCTTCACGGAGTTCGTGCCCGGTCACACCCACCTCCAGCCGGTCGGCCGGATCGTCAGCGAGGCCATCACGGCGGCCGGCGGCATCGCCCGCGAGTTCAACACGATCGCGGTCGACGACGGCATCGCGATGGGCCACGGCGGCATGCTGTACTCCCTGCCGTCCCGCGACCTGATCGCGGACTCGGTGGAGTACATGGTCGAGGCGCACTGCGCCGACGCCCTGATCTGCATCTCGAACTGCGACAAGATCACGCCCGGCATGCTCATGGCCGCCCTGCGCCTGAACATCCCGACGGTGTTCGTCTCCGGCGGCCCCATGGAGTCCGGCCGCGCCACCCTGGTCGACGGCACGGTCCGCACGCTCGACCTGGTCGACGCGATCTCCGACGCCGTGAACGACAAGATCTCGGACGAGGACATCCTCCGTATCGAGGAGAACGCCTGTCCGACCTGTGGCTCCTGCTCCGGCATGTTCACCGCCAACTCGATGAACTGCCTGACCGAGGCCATCGGCCTGAGCCTGCCCGGCAACGGTTCGGTCCTCGCCACCCACACCGCCCGCAAGGGCCTGTACGAGGACGCGGGCCGCACGGTCGTCGACATCACGCGCCGCTACTACGACCAGGACGACGAGTCGGTCCTGCCGCGCAACATCGCCACCCACGCGGCCTTCGAGAACGCCATGGCCCTCGACATCGCCATGGGCGGCTCCACCAACACGATCCTGCACCTGCTGGCCGCCGCCCAGGAGGCGGGCGTCCCCTTCGGTCTGGACGAGATCAACGCGGTCTCGCGCCGGGTGCCGTGCCTCGCCAAGGTCGCCCCGAACGTCGCCAAGGACCGCACGTACTACATGGAGGACGTGCACCGCGCCGGCGGCATCCCCGCCCTCCTCGGCGAACTGCACCGCGCGGGCCTGCTCGACGAGAACGTCCACTCCGTCCACAGCCCGTCCCTGTCGGACTGGCTGAAGACGTGGGACGTGCGGGCCGGCTCCCCGTCCCCCGAGGCGATCGAACTGTGGCACGCGGCCCCCGGCTGCGTCCGCTCGTCCGAGGCCTTCTCCCAGTCCGAGCGCTGGGAGGCCCTGGACGAGGACGCCGAGGGCGGTTGCATCCGCTCCGCCGAGCACGCCTACTCCAAGGACGGCGGCCTCGCGGTCCTCAAGGGCAACCTGGCCGTCGACGGCTGCGTCGTGAAGACGGCCGGCGTCGACGAGTCCATCTGGACCTTCGAGGGCCCGGCGGTCGTCTGCGAGTCCCAGGACGAGGCGGTCGACAAGATCCTCCGCAAGGAGATCACCCACGGCGACGTCGTCGTCATCCGCTACGAGGGCCCCAAGGGCGGCCCCGGTATGCAGGAGATGCTCTACCCGACCTCGTTCCTCAAGGGCCGCGGCCTCGGCAAGACCTGCGCCCTGATCACCGACGGCCGCTTCTCCGGCGGGACTTCGGGCCTGTCGATCGGCCACGCGTCCCCCGAGGCCGCGTCCGGCGGCACGATCGCCCTCGTCCGGGACGGCGACCGCATCCGCATCGACATCCCGAACCGCTCGGTCGAACTGCTCGTGTCCGACGAGGAGTTGGCCACCCGCCGCGACGCCCTGAACGGCGTCTACGCCCCCGTGAACCGCGAGCGCAAGGTCTCCGCCGCCCTTCGCGCGTACGCCGCGATGGCGACGAGCGCGGACAAGGGCGCGGTGCGGGACGTCTCGAAGCTGGGCTAGCCGTAAAGGCTGGAAAGCCTGTGAAGCCGTAAAGGGGCCGCTCCTGCCGGGGCGGCCCCTTCGCGCTGTCACCAGGCCGATCATCAGGCCGATCACCAGGCCGAGGGATCCCGCCCGTCGACCGCGAAGAGGGAGCCGTCGGGGGCGGCGGCGTAGATGTGGTTGCCGGCGGCGAGGGGGGCGGGGAGCACGCTGATGAGCGATCCCCGGTCGCTTTCCAGCCGCACCTTTGTCTGCCCGAGCAGCGTGCCTCGATCCGTGTCGACTGCGACGAGCCGCCCGTCCGCCGCGGTGAGGTAGAGCCGATGACCGGCCACTGCGGGAGCCGACGCCCTGCTGACGGACGTCTCCGCCCGCCACAGCTGCTCCGACGTCCGGGTGTTCACGGCGACCAGCGAACCGTCGCTTCCCAGCAGATACGCGGTGTCCCCACGTACGACCACCTGCGCCTGCGCCTGCGGGATGCGCAGAGTGGTGCGCTGAATCCTGCGGTTCGCCACGTCGTAGCGCAGGACCGAGTCCGTGTACTGGTCGACGGTGGTCGAGGTGAACCAGACCGTTCCCTCTCGGGCGGCCACGAGGCTCAGCGCTCCGTCCATGTGCCGCTGCCAGGTCGTGGCACCGGTCGTCGGGTCCACCGCGGTCACCCGGGTCTCGGTCCCGCTCCCGGTCTCGGAGGGCGTCGAGACCACGTAGGCGACCCCGTCCCCGTACGACTGGAACTGGGGGACGGCCAGCCCTGGAATCACGTGACGCCACTTCTCCTCGCCGGTCGCCGCGTCCAGCGCGGTGACCTTGGAGTCGGGGCCGGTGAGCAGGACGACACCGCCGACGGAGGTGACCCGGCCGTCGTAGTGCGCGACATCGCGACTCCAGCGAGTCGTGCCAGTGGCGGGATCCAGGGCGGTCAGCCGATGCCCGCTCCGGCTGCCGACCAGCAGGAGCCCCCCGGAGAGGACCGGCGCCGGAGTGGAGTAGGTATTCCCGTTCCCTGTTTCGCTCCGGGACCACAGCACCTTGCCGTCGTCCGGATCGATCGCGGCGGCCAGGACGCCGGGCCGGACGCACAGCAGGGCTTGAGCCGCGTACGTGCACCGGGGCTGGCCGTCGGCCCGGGCGCCGGAGGCCCGCAGGTCGAGTTGCCACGGCTGAAAGGCGCTCTTGGACGGCCGGGCCGTGTGCTGTTCCGCAACGGGGCTCTGCGATCCGCCGAGGAGGCCGAAGGCGCCGACGGCACCGCCGGCGACGGCGAGCCCGGCGACCGCGATGACGGCGGGCAGCCGTCGGCTCCGCCCGCCCCTTTTCCGGGCAGCCACATGGGTGCGGTCTTCGGCGCCCTCGGGACGCTCATGCCTCGGGCGGGGGGCCACTTCGTGCGCGGGTGGCGCCGACTCCCCTTTCCCGGTGCGCTGTTCGGGAATGAAGGCCCGGGTGTCGTAAGAGGCCGAGACCGAGCGCAGGGCGGTCATCAGCTCGTCCGGGGTGGGCCGGTCCTCGGGTTCCTTGGCGAGACAGCGCGCGACGAGGCCGACCATGTCCTCCGGCACACCCGTCAAGTCCGGTTCGTCATGGACGACTTGATAGGCGACGAGATACGGGCTGTCCGAGTCGAACGGCCCGCTCCCGGTGGCCGCGTGCACGATCACCGAACCCAGGGCGAACACATCGGCGGCCGGCCCGACATGCCGTGGCCTGCTGAACTGTTCCGGCGCCATGAACGGCGGAGTGCCGATCAACTTGCCGGTCTCCGTACGCAGTTCACTGTCGGCGGGGCGGGAGATGCCGAAGTCGATGACTTTCGGCCCGTCCTCCGCCAGCAGGACGTTGCTGGGCTTGAGGTCACGGTGGACGACCCCGGCCCGGTGGATGTCCCGCAGGGCCTCGGCGAGTCCGGCCATCAGATGACGCAGCCGGGCCGAGGACAGCGCGCCGTTCCGCTTCACATGCTCGGAGAGCGTCGGTCCGGGGATGAACAGGGTTGCCATCCAAGGGCGTTCGGCCTCGGGATCGGCGTCCACCACGGGCGCGGTGAAGGCACCGCTGACCCGCCGGGCGGCCGCGACCTCCTGACGGAACCGCCCCCGGAACTCGGGGTCTTGAGAGAACTCGGCATGCACGACCTTGACGGCCAGCCGCAACCCGGAGGCGGACCGCGCCAGATGCACGATTCCCATGCCACCGGAGCCGAGTCTCGCCTCCAGCAGGTACTGCCCGGCATAGCGCGGATGTTCCGCTTCCGAGTCCGTACCGGTGCTGCGCTGTGGCGGCATCACTCACCCCCGTGGGTTCGACCGCATGCGCGACGCGCAGAGCCTAGTCGATCCTTCGTACGAAACCTCGACGGCTTGCTAGCCTCGGCGCGCAGCATATTTTTGGCGTGAACCAATCAACGGGGGAGATTGACATGGCCGTGGAAGACATTGCCATCACAGATTCGACGGAGGCGGCGGAAGCGGAGCCGTTGTCGGCCGAGGCGCTCCGCACCTACCCGCTCGCACCGGGCCACAACGTCAACGTCCGCAGCGGTCCGGGCACTCATTTCAGCATCGTCCGCACCCTGCCGGCGGGCTCGCGTGTCCCGATCTACTGCCAGTGCTCGGGAGAGTCCGTCGCCGGCCCCTACGGCACGAGCAAGATCTGGGACAACATCTCCAACGGCCAGTTCGTGGCGGACGCATACGTACAGACGGGCAGCGACGGCTACGTCGCCCCCGCGTGTTCCTGACCGACGCCCCAGCTCAAGGGCACCCGCGGCGGACGACGGGGCTGTGACCGGAGCGATAGCCGACGGGGCTGTGACCGGAGCGATAGCCGACGGAGCCGGGACCGGAGCGATAATCGTCGCGTGAGCGACGAGACCAGCACCGGAACCGGCACCCCCGCGGGGCCCCGGCCCGAGCCCCTGCAATTCTTCGGGACGACCTGGGTGGAGCACGACGGCGGCTACACCGGCCGCCGGATCGGCGTGGCCGTCGGATCCCTCGCCGCCGCCGTGGCCGCCTGCTTCGTGCTTCGCTTCGCCTACCAGGGCCTGGCCATCGCGGACGTGGGGACGCCCGTGACCGTGCTGGTCGTGGTGATGTTCGCGGTGTGCAGCGCCCTCGCGTTCCGGCACACCTCGGACGCCTTCACCAAGCGCCCCGACCCCGACCGCCAGGCATCCCTGCGTGGTCTGCTCGCCATCGGTTTCGTCGGCTCCCTCCTCGCCTACTGCTTCCGCTCCCTGACCGAGGCCCCGGGCGAGAAGCTCCACCGCGAGGAGTACGAGACGGCGAAGAAGCAGTACACCCGCCGCACCACGCGCCGCGCCGGCAACCCCTCGAAGAAGGGACGTCGCTCCTGACTCCGTCCGGGTCCCGCACCCGCGGATCAGCCCGCGACGCGATACGGCCGGTCTGCCGTCCGGGTCCCGCGCCCGGGGACGAGCCCGCGACGCGTCACGACCTGGCAGGGAGACCCGACCGGTCTGGGGGACACGACCGGTCAGGGGGCCACACCCCTCGGCGCCGGAGCCGGTATGGACCGGGGAGGGGGAAAAGGGGGTCTACCTCAGCCCCCGCACCACCCCCGACCATGAACCCGTGCCTCTCTCCCGCTCCGCCGCCTCCCAGCACGCCGCACGGGCCCACTCCTTCAACTCGGCCGCGGCGCAGTACGCCGCGAACCGTCCGTCGTATCCGCCCGCCCTCTTCGACGCCGTCGAAGCCCTCGCTGCCCGCCCCCTGACGAGCGCCAGCACTCGCAGTTCCTGGTCCTCGGCGAGGAGGCCACCGGAGCGTTCTTCGCCGAGGAACGGAACCACCTCCTCCAGGCGTTCCCGGAAGGGTTCGTGGAGGAGACCTATGTCGTCGAGCTGCTGGTGGCGGTCCGCTCGTGATCCCGCTCGGCGGCCCACGCCTCCAGGGCCGCCGCACACGCGTGATCGACGTGCCGCAACCCGCCCAACTCCAGCCGTACGTCACGGTCGTGGGGCAACGCCTCCAAGGCGTCCAGCAGCTTCGGCAGCCGAAGGAACGTGGCGTTGCCGACCACTCGTACGACCATCCCCGCGTCGCCCCGGTCCTCGGTCTCCACGTGCACATGACTGATGTCCCAGGCGGTCTTGGCCACCGCGAGCGCGAGTCCGACCAGCACCCCCTCGAACAGGTTCCCGACCACGATCGCCACCGCGGTCACCGCCAGCACGACCACCTCACCGCGATGCCCGCGCCACAGCGTCCGCACCTCCCGTACCGGCATGAGCTTGCACCCCGCGTGCACCAGCAGCCCCGCGAGCGCCGCCACCGGAATCAACCCGAGCACCGCGGGCACCACGGCCGTGAAGAGCAGCAGCCACACCCCGTGCAGCACCCGCGACACCTTGGTCTGTGCCCCGGCCTGCACGTTCGCCGCGCTCCGCACGATCACTGCGGTCATCGGCAGCGCCCCGAGCATCCCGCACACGGCGTTCCCGGCGCCCTGCGCGATGAGCTCGCGGTCGTAGTCGGTACGCGGCCCCCGATGCAGCCGGTCCACCGCCGCCGCACTGAACAACGACTCCGCCGAAGCGATCAGTGCGAACGCCAGGACCGTCCCGATCACGCCCACTTCCGTGAGCCGGCCCAGATCCGTGACGGACGGCGGCCGCACGGCGTCGAACAGCCCCCGTACCTCGACCCGTCGCACCGGCAGATCGAACGCCCCGGTCACGGCCGAGGCGAGCGCCACCGCCAGCAGTGGCGCCGGCACCACCCGCGCTCCCCGTCGCCAGCGCGGCCACAGCAGGAGTACGGCCACGGTGGCGCCGCCGATCGCCACAGCCGGCGGATCCGCGTCAGCGGCCAGCAAGACGAGCCCGGCGATCTTCCCGAGCCCGCCGGAGGGCGCGGCCACGTCGCCCATGGCGTACACCTGGCCCGCGATCAGCACGAGCCCGATGCCGGCGAGCATCCCCTGCACGACGGCCACGGACACGGCCCGGAACCACCGCCCGAGCCGTAGAACCCCGAGTCCGAGCTGCACCAGCCCGGCCCCGAGCACCAGCACGCCCAGCGCCCGGACCCCGTACGACTGCACAGCCTCGTACACCAGCACGGTCAGCCCGGCCGCGGGCCCGCTCACCTGAAGGCTGCTGCCGGGCAGCATCCCGGCGACCAGCCCACCCACGATTCCGGTCATCAGCCCCAGTTCGGCCGGCACACCGGACGCTATGGCGACCCCGACACACAGGGGCAGCGCCACCAGAAAGACGACGAGGGACGCGAACAGATCGGCTTTGCGCATCACGACAGCACCTCCGGTCGACAGCGGGAGATGCGTGGGTGCCGTGCCGGGGGAGGGCACGGCGGAGCGTGCGACACGGCACGGAGTCGTATCGCACATTGAAATCCATTGTCAGGTAAGCCAGTTGATCGCGCAGCCCCTCCGAGCCACCGTCACGCGAATGCGGGAGCGCATCGTTCGACGGCACGCGGACGCTCCCGTTCCGTTCGCGCCGACGCGCGCCTGCGCCACCCGATGCTCCGCTCGTCGGACCGGGGCGCCACGGCTCTTGACCGGCGCACCTCACGAGAGGAATATTCATCGAGTGATGATTATTCGTCCGCGTCCGCCCGACCCCTCAGGAACACCCGTGCCCCTTTCCCCGCCCGCCGTCCGCGCCGAAGGCCTCACCGTCGTCCGCGGCACCCGCACCGTCCTGCACGGACTCGACTTCACCGTCCCGCGCGGCCAGATCACCGGCCTGCTCGGTCCCTCCGGCTGCGGGAAATCCACCCTGATGCGCGCGACCGTCGGCACCCAGGCCAAGGTCAGCGGCACCCTCGAAGTCCTCGGCCTTCCCGCCGGCGATGCCGCACTGCGTTCCCGTATCGGTTACGTCACCCAGGCGCCCTCGGTCTACGACGACCTGACCGTCCGCCAGAACCTCGACTACTTCGCCGCGATCCTCGACCCGGGCCGGGCCGCATCCGAACGCCGCCACGCCGATGTCATCCGGGCCATCGCCGACGTCGACCTCGCCTCCCACGCCGACTCCCTCGCCGGCAACCTCTCGGGCGGCCAGCGCAGCCGCGTCTCCCTCGCCGTCGCCCTCCTAGGGACCCCGGAACTCCTCGTCCTCGACGAACCGACCGTCGGCCTCGACCCGGTCCTGCGCCGCGACCTGTGGAACCTCTTCCACGCCATCGCGGAGCAGCGCGGCACGACCCTCCTGATCTCCTCCCACGTCATGGACGAGGCAGAGCGCTGCCACCGGCTCCTCCTGATGCGCGAGGGCGGGATCCTCGCCGACGACACCCCCGACGCCCTCCGCGAACGGACCGGCTCGGACACCGTCGAAGCCGCCTTCCTCCACCTCGTGGACGAGGCGGTGGCGGCCGCACACCAGCCCGCGACGACCACCCCCACCTCACCGCCGGAACCCGCCACCCCCGAACCCCCGGCCCCGGATTCCCCCGGCCCGTCCTCGGAGCCCCCGGCCACCGGCGCCGACCCCGACCCCGCCGGCGCCCCGCCCCGCGAGGAGACCGCACGATGAGTTCCACGGCACCCACGAGCCCCACTGCGCCCACCGCACCCGCGAGCCCCGGCCTCTCCGGGCAGCCGGCACCGGCGTCACGCCCGAGCGCGCTCAACCTCTCCCGCACGACGGCCACCGCGGCCCGTGCCCTGCGTCAGCTGCGGCACGACCCGCGCACCATCGCGCTGATGATCCTCGTCCCCTGTGTGATGCTGGTTCTGCTCCGCTATGTCTTCGACGGCAGCCCCCACACCTTCGACTCCATCGGCGCGTCCCTCCTCGGGATCTTCCCGCTGATCACGATGTTCCTGGTGACCTCGATCGCGACCCTGCGCGAGCGCACCTCCGGCACCCTCGAACGCCTCCTCGCCATGCCCCTGGGCAAGGGCGACCTGATCGCCGGCTACGCCCTCGCGTTCGGCGCGCTCGCCATCATCCAGTCGGCGCTGGCCACCGGACTCGCGGTCTGGGTCCTCGGCCTGGACGTCACGGGCTCCCCCTGGCTCCTCCTGCTCGTCGCCCTCCTCGACGCTCTCCTCGGAACGGCCCTCGGCCTCTTCGTGTCGGCGTTCGCCGCCTCCGAGTTCCAGGCCGTCCAGTTCATGCCGGCGGTGATCTTCCCGCAGCTTCTCCTCTGCGGCCTGTTCACCCCGCGCTCCAACATGCACCCCGTCCTGGAGGCCATCTCCGACGTCCTCCCGATGTCGTACGCGGTCGACGCCATGAACGAGGTCCTCGAGCACACCGACATGACGGCGACCTTCGTACGCGACGTACTGATCGTCGCCGGGAGCGCGCTGCTGGTCCTGGGGCTCGGAGCGGCGACCCTGCGACGCAGGACGCCGTAGGCCCCGCGACGGGGCGGACGGGCCGGTCCGCCCGCCCCGGCCCGCCGGGACCGAGGGCGGCGTGCCGTCCGCCCACCGGACATCCGACCCGTCCTCATGACCCCGGTGGGAGGATGAACGCGGACGACTCAACCCTCGGAGGGCACCCGCAACCATGCCTCAGAAAGTCGCAGTCCTCGGCACCGGCAAGATCGGTGAAGCCCTGCTCAGCGGAATGATCCGAGCCGGCTGGGCCCCCACCGATCTCCTGGTCACCGCCCGCCGACCGGAGCGGGCCAAGGAACTCCAGGAACGCCACGGAGTCACCCCGGTCAGCAACGCGGAAGCGGCGAAGACCGCCGACACCCTGATTCTGACCGTCAAGCCCCAGGACATGGGCTCCCTCCTCGACGAACTCGCCCCGCACATCCCCGCCGACCGCCTGATCATCAGCGGCGCGGCAGGTATCCCGACCTCCTTCTTCGAGGAGCGGCTGGCCGCCGGCACTCCGGTCGTCCGTGTCATGACGAACACCCCTGCCCTCGTCGACGAGGCGATGTCCGTCATCTCCGCGGGCAGTCACGCCACCTCCGAGCACGTGGCGTACGCCGAGGAGATCTTCGGCGCCGTCGGCAAGACCCTGCTCGTCCCGGAGTCGCAGCAGGACGCCTGCACCGCGCTCTCCGGTTCGGGACCGGCGTACTTCTTCTACCTGGTCGAGGCCATGACGGACGCGGGCATCCTGCTCGGCCTGCCCCGCGACAAGGCGCACGACCTGATCGTCCAGTCCGCGATCGGCGCCGCCGTGATGCTCCGCGACAGCGGGGAGCACCCCGTGAAGCTCCGCGAGAACGTCACGTCTCCCGCGGGCACCACGATCAACGCCATCCGCGAACTCGAGAACCACGGCGTACGCGCGGCACTCATCGCCGCACTGGAAGCGGCCCGCGACCGCAGCCGCGAACTCGCCTCCGGCAACAGCTGACCCGCCCCTGCCCCGGCCGGCCCTCGGCACCGAGCCACCCCTGGACCGAGCCGAGGCGCCCCCGGCGCCGACCACTCCGGCGGCGAGGGCCGACCGTCGCCGAGGACGACCATCAGTCCTCAGTCATCCAGCCGCGGGCGGCAGCAACCCGATCGCCTCGTAGGCCGCGTCCACCCGGGGCCGCGCCATCCCTCTGGCCCTCTCGGCACCGTCCCGCAACACCCCCTCCACATAAGCGGGATCCGTGCACAGCCGTTTGTGCCTTTCCTGCACGGGCCTGAGGAGTTCGACCACGGCGTCGGCGGTGTCCTTCTTCAAAGCGCCGTACGACTCGTATGCACCCGCCAGGGCTTCGGGGTCCCCTCCCTCGCACGCCGCGAGGATCTCCAGCAGATTCGAGACCCCGGGCCGCTCCTCCGGGTCGTACTCGACGTCCTGCCCGCTGTCCGTCACCGCGCGCATGATCTTCTTCCGCACGGCATCCGGCTCGTCGAGCAAATAGACGACGCCCGGTCCGACGTCGTCGCTCTTCCCCATCTTCGACGTCGGCTCCTGCAGATTCATGACCCGCGCCGCGACCTCGGGACGGGTCGCGCGAGGCACCACGAACGTATGGCCGTACCGCTGGTTGAACCGCACCGCCAGATCCCGGGTCAACTCGACGTGCTGCGTCTGGTCGTCCCCGACCGGCACCTCGTCGCTTCCGTACGCCAGGATGTCGGCCGCCATCAGCACGGGATACGTCAGCAATGACAGCCGCACGCTCCCACCGCGCTTCCGTTCCAACGCGGCCTTCTCCTTGTACTGGACCATCCGCCGCATCTCCCCGTCGGTCGCGACGCACTCCAGCAGATAGGAAAGCCGGGCGTGTTCGTCCACATGACTCTGTACGAACACCGTGCACTGCTCGGGATCGAGCCCCGAGGCCAGCAACAACGTCGCCGCCTGCCTGCTGAGCCTGCGGACCCGCCCCGGATCGTGGTCCACGGTCAGCGCGTGCAGATCGACGATGCAGAACAGGGCTTCGGCCCGGTGCTGATCGACGGCGGCCCAGCGGCGTACGGCTCCCAGATAGTTCCCCAGCGTCAGATGCCCGGTCGGCTTGACCCCACTGAAGATCCGCGTCATCTCTCCACCTCCTGGTCGAGGCCGCCGCGCCCACCGGCCGGCTCCCGGGAGGGAGACACAAAAACGGCCGCCGAGGGCGGCGGCCGTTGGGTACATACGTGTGTACGGCCGCCGTCAGGCGGCCCACCACAGCTGGGTGCACGTATGGGTAGTCATGGAGTCACCGTACGCCTCGAGGGGCCCGTCCGGAGCGGAGTTGACACGACTCCTGCCCGTACGTAGTGTTCTCCGAGTTGTCCGACGTGAGCGTCGACTCCGGTCGGTCCCCGGACAGCCATTCCGCACCACCATTCAACGATCGACGACTCGTCGTCGGCTCGTTTTCATGCGTGTTTGCGAAATGAGGATTCCGCGTTCGAAAGGGCGCCACCCCGATTAGCTCGGGAGCCAGGAATCCGCTAATGTCTCACTCGTCGGAACGGCCCAACAGCCGTGAAGACAAGCCCTGCTGACTGGGAGTCAGGCCCGAAAGGATCTGATAGAGTCGGAGCCGCTGGAAAGGGAAACGCGAAAGCAAATCACCTGGAAAGCACCGAGGAAATCGGGCCCGAAAGGACCTGGTAGAGTCGGACTCGCCGGAAAGGGAAACGCGGAAGCGGGAACCTGGAAAGCACCGAGGAAATCGGATACGGAAACGGTCTGATAGAGTCGGAAAC